>JAJYGL010000171.1 GCA_021790625.1 Pseudomonadota bacterium
CCATCATAGGAACTTTTCCCACCTCTTCGCCTGTTGATGGGTTAATTACAGTGAACAACTTATCGTTTTTCGCCTGAACCCATCGACCATTTATCAGGCATTTGTTTATCCATAATTCATCAGGAATTCCAGGTTTTTTCAACTCAGACATCTGACACCTCCAAATTAAAAACGTAACGTACCGTATCAATAATGGTTTGCAGGATCTTTTTTGTCAATAGGAATTTGAATGTTTTGGGATACTCATTGGCTGGTTCTACGAACATTCGCAGCAGACGCTGATATAAAGCCATTCCTCATGAACCTGCTGACACTTTCTTTTCCGGCCTCTTTGGCCTTGGGTTCTGTTTTGATTCCGGGACAAACCGGGTTCAAAAAATGCTGCACTACCCACGCTAATACACACATATTTTAGTGCAGCATCGATTTTTTATTTACTTAATAAATCAATAAGTTATTTTTGAATGCGGCGGTAATCGAAACCGCGTCAGGCCCTTACTGGCGTGGCTGCATGTCTAAATTCTGCCTTAACAATTTAGTGGGGCATGAGAAGTCTCGGCGGCCCTTGAGTTACGAGGGCAAAATCTTTGTTGCTCAATTTGCATTTGCTTCCTCTGTTTCTTTTCTGTCCATACTTGACTCACTTCTGCGGCGGCTGAATTGTTGGCCTCGATGTAGTCATAGATTGCGCTGCGGTCTTGCGTCGCCTCGGGCGTCCAAACAAGAAGAAAGGCATACAACCGAGCCATGTATTTCAACGCTTTTGCGGCAATGGGGCTGAGTCTGGACAAGAACGATCCTTGGGCGGAAATCGCTGGCTGGCGATCAGATCGACGATTGATTGAGTCGTAGCATCAGTGTCATGGGGTGCGCGGGCGATGCCTCGAAACCGTAGTACTCGTAAAACTGGCGAGCGCGATCGTTGAGGGCGTGGACCAGCATGGCACGCACGCCCGTGTTTTGAGATACGAATACACAGCGCTGCAAGGCGTCTTGAAGTAAAGCGGCACCCAGTTTCATTCCTTGCGCTCGCACATCAACAGCTAGGCGGGCAAGGACCATCACCGGAACCGGGTCGGGCATGTTCTGGCGAATAGACCGTGTTGCATTCTGGTGAGTTACGGCGCCCGCAGCCAAAGCGTAGTAGCCCATGACCTCTCGTCCACTGGTTGGGACGACGAATGTGCGGCTGGTGCCGCTGGTCTGGTTGCCCAGCGCGCGGCGCTTGAGCCATTCGTCGAGCACAGATTCGCCGCAAGCGAATGAACCGACTTGGTGATCTGGTGATAGAAACTCGGGAGCGAGCAAATTCATGCGCCGACCCAAGGTGACTTGACTGCCAGCAAGCGCTCAAGCCCCGGATTGGGCGACACAGGAGCATCCAGCAGGGCTGTGAATTGCCGGAATTTCACGTCATCGAGGCTGAAGAACACTTGGTTCAGCAGAACCGCTTGTGCCTTGTCGCAGGCGGCCTCCAGCATGAAATCAGACCGGTTTTTGCCCAGCAAGTTCGCGGCCTGGTCGATCAGGTCGCGCTGCTGAGGCAGGGCTCGCAAATTGATGGCAGCATCACGCATGGCTATCTCCGAATGAGTATACAACAGACACACGAATCCTATTCGAATGTATATCCGATGTCAATACACGATGAAAAATTCAGACTTAAATGCGCGTCGAGTTTGGCAGGGTATTGGGGCCGAAAGCGAGCATAAGCCTGGGCCATCTTGATCAAACCAGTTTCGTGCCTGGGCGACATTACGTTGCATTCTGGCGTCTTTCTGTCGATTGCTCTGCTTTGACCGTAATTATTTCTATGGCTGGGGAGGTAAAATATTGCACGCCCTCAATGAGTAATGTCTGGCGTTCGGGGTTGATGAACGTGCTCATGGATAAAGTGGAATCAAGGTAAGTGTCAGTTAAACTGGGGAATCTGTGAAAAGGCAGAAGCATCATGCGCTGGAACGATTTTCACTGTCGGAAACTTTCGCTTTATCGACAGGATATGCTCAATACCTTTCCTTACTTGGGCAGGGTTGCTGTCCGCAAGCCATCGGGCCACGAACGGGCGTTCGCGCTCTTGCATGAGGCAATCGAGTTGCCAGACCAAATCGCCGATGAACGCATACCGACTGCCGTCGGGTAGTGCCACAAAGAGGGTGACCGAGCCCGGAGTATGCCCAGGAGAAGGAACGATGACAACAGAGCCATCGCCATACACGTCATGGCTACGGGGATAGCCTAAGTAAGGGCCTCCCTCGAAGGAATAGGGCGTGAATCGCGCATCGCCCAGTCCTTTTGCCAGATTTGCAAGCGCTTCCCCGGAACGAATGTAACTCAACTCCTCCTTGCTAACCCAGATCGGGGTGTTGGGAAAATCGGCTGCACCACTCACATGATCCCAATGGGCGTGAGTCAAGATGATGGCTCGCAGCCGGTGGATATCATACTTTGCATGTGCAAACTGATCGAGCGCCGACATTCCTCGTTCGTACGTCGTAATTAGTTGGAACCACCAAGGCATTGAATGGAAATGGTCATCAATATCCCGACCAAAACCCGTATCGATCAGCAAATCACCGCGAGGATGTCGTACCAATACCGCTGTCATCGTGAAATCGCGAGGATCTGAGCGTGATCCGCCTGCACACGCAAAACCAGCACTGCGGTGAGTGATGCCCGTAGAAAGGCGTGCCAACGACATACCGGTCGGGGGGAAAGCTCGGGGAAGTTCTCCTGGAAGCGACCATGTCGAAGGCGATAGTTCATCCTGAGCCAACGCTGGTTGGAAAACCGGGAGCACGCACAATAACAAACGAACAAATAGACGGGCAGCCATCGAAGAAAAGCATGATTTGATAACGATGACACCTGCCATCCCTACATTGATGACAACGATCAGGTATCTGTGCAGTTTCTTGGTGAACGTCTTTGTCTTCATTCGCGATGTTCCTTGGGTTAGTGCTTCAATACCCTGTGATAAAGAGCTCAAATTTTCAAGGTGATAACACGGCTGATGGGTCATTGGCCGGCATTGATCCACATTTCGCCCTTCCCGAAAATTACGTCGCCCTCAAATCCGGTAGTCAAACTTCCAAAAAAAAGCCATCGTGAAATAAAATCGGGGGCCCAGTTCGGGAGTGATGGGGCGATGTGTGTGAACACGAGTTTCTTCACTCCAGCATCACGGGCCATCTCAACGGCTTCTGCTGGGGAGGTATGGCCCGTCAGCGCATCTCGCGCCATGCTGGCCAATCGCGCATGCCCCCATCCGGCCAGATCATCCGCTGCCCGGTTCACCAAGTTTTTTGCGGCCACTTCCTGAATCAACACATCCGCATCGGCGGCGTGCTTGACCAGATTGTCCGATCGTGATGTGTCTCCGCTGATCACCAGAACCTTCCCCCTTGTATTCAAATCGGTACCCATACGCCGGTGCAGCAGGCCCGTGATTCACGGCAAAGGCCACGACCTTTAAACCATTCCTGTCAAGAACCACCCCGATTCCATCTGAATCAAGTAACGCGACAGGATGAGCACGCATTTCTCCGGCTTCTGACGGCAAGTTCTTTTTTCCGAAAAGGGCGGTTCGGTATTTCCGGTCCAGGGTATAGGCTTCATCGAAACCGGCTACCACCTGTTCCACCCCCTCTGGTCCGTAAACATCCAGTGGTCCCTCTCGCCCCAGCATCCAGCTTTGAGTCGCCACCTCGCCAAGATCCGCGATATGATCTGAATGAAAATGCGTGAGAAGCACGGCAGAAAGCCGGCTTGCCGGAAGTTGATCATCGGCAATATTGGCCCAAGATCCCGGCCCCGTATCAATCAGAATGAATTGACCCGCTGCCAACACGGCTGTACACGCTCCCGCTCTTCCCCTGACTGCCATTGGAATCCCTGTACCACAGAGGAAAGCAAGAATGCCGTCGTCATTCAGAAAATCCACATGTCTTGTGGCAACTACACGCCTTGCCGACGTATCCACAAGCGAATCCGTACATCCACTTCCGACCATGGCTACAAATACGGCCAACATCTGTATCCAACTGCCCTCAGCCAAACCCCTACCGACACGATTCCATCTTCTGCATTTCGTCATCATGGTTCTCCAGATAGCCTCGGTCTCCCCCGTGGGTCATGCCCAAAAAGTATTGACGGCAACTTGTCGCTCATCGGTCACAGATCAGCCCGTTCGACATACTTGGCTTACTCTATCAGCAATGATTTGATGATACGTTTTAGCGCATTCAGCGCAAAGTCTGGCGTGTCATCGAATTGAGCACGAACAATGGCGCCATCCATGGCCAGCGCCACAGTTCGCGCGAGTTCCACACGTTGGTGCACTGCCGGCAGCACTGAGGCAATGGCTGCAATCATGGCTTCTTTATGGTTACGTGCAATTTGGGCAACTTCGGGAAGCGCATCGGATAATTCTCCAACGCTGTTGATGAAGGCGCAGCCACGATAGGATGGCGCGCGCAACCATTCCTCCATGGTCAATACGATGGCATCCGGGCATCCTCCATGACGTGCCAAGGCCTCGACAAACCAGGATAGCCATTCCCTATGCCGGTAGTCGAGGTAGGCACGAACCAAGTTATTTTTGCTTGAAAAATGGCGATAGAACGTGACTTTTGTGACTCCGGATTTTGCAATGATTCGGTCAATCCCCGTTGCGCGCACACCATCACAGTAAAAAAGGTCATGTGCCGTGCGCAAAATGCGGTCACGTGCCGCAAGGGATGTATGTGTGGCGTGTTTTTCAGGATTCATGCGCCCATTGTAGACAAACCTGTCTACGTAACCAAAGGAGCCATGATGGAGATAAAAGCGCCACTGCCGCCCTTCACCGAAGAAACAGCTCGTCAGAAGGTGCGTATGGCCGAAGACGCGTGGAACACGCGCGATCCCGCACGGGTCGTACAGGTCTACACTGAAGATACCTGCTGGCGCAACCGCGTCGAATTTCCGGTAGGGCGCAAAGAAGTGCAGTATTTTCTTGAGCGCAAGTGGGCGCGTGAACTCGACTACCGCTTGATCAAGGAATTGTGGTCCTGCACAGACAACCGCATTGCTGTGCGCTTTGCCTATGAATGGCACGAT
>JAJYGL010000166.1 GCA_021790625.1 Pseudomonadota bacterium
GGTGTAGACATAGTGCAGACCTGCGCGCAAAGCAATTTCACGCGCTCGTATTAGCGTAGATGCGGGCGTCTGCGGAATATCCGCCATCTTATAATCGGGATGGAATGCCGAAAAGTGCAATGGCACGCCCGGCCCCAACTGCTGCGTGATCCATTGGCACATGGCGCTGATTTCTTCGTCGCTGTCATTCTTGCCGGGAATGAGCAATGTGGTGATTTCAAACCAGACATCGGTTTCATGTTTGAGATACACCAGCGTATCCAGCACCGGTTGCAATTGCGAGCCGGTGAGTTTGAAATAGAAATCTTCGGTAAACGCCTTGAGATCGACATTGGCGGCATCCATCTTGCCGTAAAAATCACGACGCGCCTGATCGTGCATATAACCTGCCGTTACCGCAACAGTCTTGATACCCCGCGCATGACAGGCATCCGCAGTATCCATGGCGTACTCAGCAAAAATCACCGGGTCGTTATAAGTGAAAGCGACGCTCTTGCAGTCGTTTTGCTCTGCGGCAAGGGCAATGATTTCAGGAGACGCCTGATCCATCAATTTGTCCATGTCTTTGGATTTGCTGATATCCCAGTTCTGACAGAATTTACAGGCCAGATTGCAGCCTGCCGTGCCAAACGACAATACGCTACTGCCCGGGTAAAAATGGTTGAGCGGTTTCTTTTCGATCGGATCAATACAAAAACCGGACGAACGCCCATAGGTTGTGAGTACAATCTGGTCGCCTTCGCGCATGCGCACGAAACAGGCGCCACGCTGACCCTCATTGAGTTTGCAGTCACGCGGACACAAATCGCACTGGATACGTCCGTCATCCAGTCGATGCCAGTATTTTCCGGGATGGTGAAATTCAGCCATTATTGAGCTCCAGATCGCGTTCTTTCCATTTGCTGACCGTATAACGAGATAGTTTGACCCCTTTATCCCAAAAATCGGGATAAAGACCAGCCTTGTGTTTCAGATGCGCCATGAATTCGGCTGGCTCGGGCAACTGTTCCCATACCTGGGGCAGAAAGGTGCTGCGGTAGCGACCGAATTCGAACACCACACCATCCACGAGCGGACGCAGTTGAGCCAGTGCCTCGTGCTCGCTGTGAAATATCATGTCTTGCATGGGCGAGAGCAAGGACACCTCGATTTCGGTGTGACCCAGTTCTGTTCTGGTCAAAGGAGGGAAGCGCGGGTCGTGAAACGCGGCAGCCTGCGCATTTGCCCGGATGTCGGTCAGCAGCGCGCGATGTGCTTCCAGCGTGCCGATGCAGCCGCGCAAGCGCTCGTTCTGGGTAAGCGTGACAAAACACGCGCCGTGTTCCCGCAGCCAATCGTCATCATCCTCAATGGCCGGATAATCTTCCCCTAATCCGACCAAAATGGACGAACGCGCTATCGATAGCAAGACTTTTCCGCGGTTAGTGTACATGGATCGATTCCTCCATGAAGGCAAAGGAAGCGTAACCCACCACGCGATCCTTGTCGCCAGTGGTATCGCCCGAGTTACATACTTCCAGCAAAACGGGATGCAAATGATGCCGTTTTGCCGCCATCAACAGTCCGTTGATGGGTGTTCCGCCACACGCCTGTTCGTGCGTCAACGAACCACGCAACGCCAGTATGTTTTGCACGGTTTGCTGGTCTGCAGCTTGCGCCCGCGCATAAGGCAGGAAATGTGACAGATCGGAGCTGATGACAATCAGGGTTTCCGGGCCGCCCCATAACACATCCAGCACGTCAGCGATCTCAACCGGACTTGCATCACCGACAACCAATGGAATCAGGCTAAAGTTGCCCAGCACAATTTGCAGGAACGGCAACTGTACTTCGAGCGAATGCTCCCGTGCATGAGCCGCATCATTGGTGACAATTTGCGGCAGCTTGCGGAGCAACGCAATGGCAGCCTGATCAAGAGGAATCGTACCCAACGGCGTCGCAAACGCATCGACGCGAGGCAGCGCCAGGCCGCGTACCGGTACCCGATGAACCGGGCCAAGCAGAACAACACGCGTGATCTGACCACGTCCGGCAGCAAGGCCGGCATAAGCCGCAGCGGCCGTTGAACCCGAATAGATATAGCCGGCATGCGGGACGATGATTGCCTTGGCTAGTCTGCCTTCTGGTGCAGGCTTGACGGCAGCAGCCAACATGGCGGACACCTCATGCGCAAGCGTGCCCGATGAGCCCGGATAAAAAACACCCGCGACGGCCGGTGGACGGATTGCGTGCATGATCATTGTCCCCTTTCACTGCTGGTTAAAACCCCGACTTTCAGACCAGTAGGAGAGCGCCGAATCCGCGCCCCGAAGGGCGTGATTTTGGAGTCTCCCGGAGTCTACATTAGGGTGTTGTAAGTAAATTCAAGTAATGGAAAACCCGAAATTTACATGCAGAAAATGGAGAATAACCCTTGACTGCGAGCCACGCCTTGCACTTCATCCCGCCAGATCGCCGTCGCGGCCATGTGGGAATAGATCAGTGCTTCCTTAAACAAACAAAATATTTTTCAGATGACTGGCCAATTCTTCAGTAGTAATCAGGGTGTAATCCTTCTCGACCGTATTGGTGACCAACGCACGGACATGCTCCGGCAGGTGTTTTTTCAGCTTGCCCATGAAAGGATCTGAGGCCACCAGGATAAGCCGCTTGTAACTGTTGGCGGTACGGCCTGTTTCCAGGGTGTGGGCCAGTTCTGCCGCGAACTTGTCTTCTTCGTGCACTTTTGCATCCGTGGGCTGAGAAAATGCACCATGCGCGCCGCCATCGGTCATGTAATGGCCGGGACGATCTGAAACAAGATCGGTATCCATTTCGCGGCTTTCAGGATGCAGATCGTGTTCCAACAGTTCCAGACCTGTATGGGGACCATGATTAACGTACAAATCAGCCCGGCTTGCATTTGCAACCAATACCCATGTCGTCGTCATTTTAATAGCCCTCATAAATTCAACCGACTGAAGCACAGTCTGCATTTTGCGTGACATTTGTGTGGCATTTGCGTGGCATCAAGGAACAACAAAACTGAATAAATCTGTGCTTCCCTACCGCAGTCGATTCTACACCACCCCGTTCCATTTTGCTTCTTCTGCCGGAAATACGCACGAACACAATGGTCGATCATTGACCAGTCATTGCATAACAAAAATAGAGTACTGACAAACCAAAACCGACAATGCTACCATGTAGGCACCCGATCAGGCACAATAACCAATATGAAGCAGCCTTTCAACCGTATCAGGATCATCTTGTTCAGCCTGTCTGTTTTTGTGCTGGCATCATGGCTGGCTGGCGTTATGTTAGCCCCACGGTTTGGAAGACATGTGTTGGTTCATGTGCTGGAAAACAAACTGCACCGCCCGGTAACGTTACAAGCCCTGCACATCAACTTATTGCGGCTGTCAGCGCGCCTCGACGGACTGCGGGTACAAGAAGCACACAACAAAACCACGCTGCTCAGTATCAATCAGATTTACCTGCGCATCAACGTTGCATCGCTCTGGCATGGCGGCGCGCCTGTCATCAGTACCCTTGATATCACTGCACCCAACCTGCACGTTATCCGCGATGGCAACGAGCATTTCAACCTGAGCGACATCGCCACCGATCTCATGCGCCCGACAGCACACCCGGCACATTTCATTCTGGAAAACGTGCATCTGACACAGGGAGACATAACACTTGACGACAACATCACCCACAGTCAGCAACACATCAAAGAGTTGACAGTCGATCTCCCTTGGCTGTCGAAGCGTGAGCGTGACAAGCAACTGCCAGTTCAGGCCGCCGCCTCATTCTTGCTCAATGGCGCTGCCATTGATCTCTCAGCCAACGTTCATCCTTTTACTGCCAACCCTGACGGTAACGCACATATCACGGTGCACCAACTGGCTCTGCAACCACTATTGGTCTACCTGCCTGCTTCGCTCCCCTTTCACCTCAACGCCGGACAATTGACCAGCCAACTTGATTTGCAATTCAAGCTGCCGACAAAAAAACCTCCGCTCATCATTCTGGCCGGCAAACTGGACGTGCAGCGGCTTGCTTTGTTGTCAAAACAATCCTCGACCCCTGTTTTTGAACTGGCAAACATGCAGACAGACATCCTGCAAGCAAACATCCTGCAACAACACTGGCAAATTCGTTCGCTTCTGCTTGATGCGCCGCACGTTGCGCTGCAACGCAATGCCCAAGGACGGTGGGAAGTACAAGATTTAATCCCTGCCCGAAAGAATGGACAACCATCAACACAGTCGACTCAAATTGCCATCGGCCAGATAAACGTGATCCACGGCAGGCTGGATATGGAAAGCAAAGAATTACCCGCCTCATCCGCCATTCATCTCGACAACATCACGTTCAATCTCCAACATTTTTCCACCGCGCCCGGCAACCAGAACAATATCTCCCTCAGCCTATCCACGAACAAAGGCGCACAAATCGCCAGTCGCGGGCGATTCCGTTTGTCTCCTCTTTTAGCAGACGGCAATTTCAGCATACGGAATTTTACGCCCGTCCCCTACACACCTTGGCTCGCCCAACCCTTACTCTCCGCACCGCTGCCCGTCAAGCTTGAATCCGGCACATTACACATCAGCGGACATTATCGATACGAACATGCCTTGAAACTGGATCAAATCATCAGCAACATCCATGACTGGAAAATGTCATTGCCCAACCATCCGCAGGCACAATTCACCCTCGCTGATCTAACCCTTGATGGTGGAATGTTGAATCTATCCACACATAAGGCTGGCATGAGCCATCTCGATCTGCGCAAAATCAATCTACAATTACCGCACCACCGGCAACCGGCGCTGAACATTGCGCAATTTGTCGGCACTCATGCCGCCATCGATTTTTCTCAGCACCAGTTCAGCATCACCGACATTCACTCGCAGAATGGTACATTGCGTCTGCAACAAGACCGCAATGGTCAACTGGCGTTGCTCGCCTTGCTGTCAACAGGAAAAACATCCGGGGCAGCAACTGGAAGGCAAAAAACAAAAAGCCAAAAACATGGCACACACGGCGACAGGCGACCAATAAAATCCAAGCCCTCGTCCGGCACTGTGCCATGGTCATGGCA
>JAJYGL010000273.1 GCA_021790625.1 Pseudomonadota bacterium
TTCGGAAAATCAAGAACAGTTTTCCACAATTCAAAATTGCCATGCATACTGCGCTGGTTGATATGGATATTGCCCGACGCATGGAAGATAGCGGTATCGATGCCGCGATGATGGACGTTATCGGCGCGCAGGACACGATCAGTCAGGTTTATCATTTGCGTCGCACGGTGGATGATTTTGAAAAAACGCTGGAATATCTGGTTTCCACGCAAATGAAGGTTGTGCCGCACATCGTCATTGGGTTGCATTATGGGCAGTTGCTCGGCGAGTGGCAGGCGCTGGAAATGATTCAACGTCATGTTCCGCAGGCGGTCGTGCTGGTAGTGGTGATGCCGTTTTATGCGCCGGAGAACCGGCCTTTCGCAACACCAGACAGTGCTGAAGTGGGGCGGTTTTTCATGGATGCCCGCAAGGCCTTGCCCGATGTTCCCTTGTTGCTGGGCTGTGCCCGTCCACCTGGTCGAGTCAAGGCGGAAATTGACAGCTACGCGGTGATGGCAGGTTTGAATGGCCTGGCGCATCCCACCGATGGAATGGTGGAACTGGCTGTGCGCTTGTCGCGCGACGTGCGGGTGACCCCCGCGTGTTGTTCGATTGCCATCGGTGATGAAGTGATGGCGATTGAAACCGAGGATGCCGGCTTGCAGGTGAATATCGACCACATCATTGCGCAAGAGCGTCAGCGACGGGTGAAGGCAGGCAGCTTTGCCGGTATTCAGGTAGTGAGTACCACGGTAACGTCTGGTGGATGTTGTAGCTGATATGGCGACGGTATGGCGGTGGCTGGATACCGGTATTCGCCCGGCAGCGCAAAATATGGCGTTGAACCGCGCCTTGCTGGAAGCGCAGCAGCAGGGCGAGTCGCCTTGTACGGTGCGTTTGCTTGGGTTTGAACCTGCAGTACTGCTCGGGTTTCATCAGAGCGTTGAGCAGGAAGTCAATCAGGCGTACTGTGCCGAACAGGGCATTGCCGTGCAGCGTCGTATTACGGGCGGTGGTGCCATTTATATGGACGAAAACCAGATGGGTTGGGAGTTGTATGCCAGCAAGCAAGCCATGGGGACGGCGCAGATGAGTGACATCGCTGCCCGTTTGTGTCATGCCGTTGCGGGTGGCTTGCGCACGCTGGGTGTGAACGCAGTGTTTCGACCCCGTAATGACATCGAGGTCGATGGGCGCAAAATATCCGGTACTGGTGGCGCTTTTGATGGCGATGCCTTGATGTATCAGGGTACATTGTTGTTGCGACTGAATGTGGAAACCATGTTGAACGCCCTGCGGATTCCAGCTGAAAAACTGGCGGATAAAGCGGTTGTTTCTGCCCGTGAACGGGTCACCAGTCTGGAAACGGTGTTGGGCATCGTACCTGAGCGAGATGTCGTTGTTACCGCCTTGCGTGAAGCGTTGGCGAAAGCGCTGGATGTGGAATTTGTAGAACAAGGGTTGACGGCGCAGGAAACCGCGCGGTACGAAATTGCCCTGCGGGAAATGGAACAACCGGATTGGGTGCACATGATACAAACTCCGGCGTCCGACCGTCCGGTACTGACAGCCAGCAAACGGTTCCCGGCAGGTACCTTGCGAGTCAATGTGGCACTTGATACCCGACAACAACGTATTCGTCAGGTGTGGTTCAGCGGCGATGTGTTTATCAGTCCACGCCGGACATTGATTGATTTGGAAAGTCAGTTGCGAGACGTGTTGCTGGAGCGTATGGAAGACGTGGTGCAAGCGTTTTTTTCATCGCGAACCGTGGATATGTTGGGATTGACCCCGATGGATATTTCTGGCTTGCTGATGCAAGCTTGCACGACGCAAGAGGTGGCATGAGCGACGTAATGCAAATCGATGTGCTAGTCGTTGGCGTTGGTCCGGCCGGTGCTGCTGCCGCGTGGCGAGCGGCAGCCGGTGGGCTTGCTGTGCTGGGCGTGGATCGGCGACGCGAAATCGGTGTGCCGGTGCAGTGCGCGGAATTTATTCCCTTGCCTTTGGCCAATCATGCGCAGCGCGATGGCGTGATTCGGCAGCCGATTCGTGGCATGAAATCTTATCTGCCGTCGGGGGAAGTGGCAAGCAATGATTTTCCCGGCCTGATGATAGATCGTGCCCGGTTTGACCAAGCGCTGGCCGCGAAGGCCAGTGCGGCTGGCGCGACCCTGTGGTTACAGAGCCGGCTGATGACGCTGGATACCGCACGGCGTATGGTGTGGATTCAGCGCGAAGAGGGCAGGCAGTGCGTCCAATATCGGGCGCTGATTGCGGCGGATGGTCCACATTCCACCGTGGCGCAAGCGATGGGGTTGCCGGAGCTGGAAGTCGTGCATACCCGCCAGTACACCGTGCCGTTACTGCAACCCTACGAAGATACTGATATCTGGCTGTCTGATGCTTATCCCGGCGGTTATGGCTGGTTGTTTCCAAAAGGACAGTCTGCCAATCTTGGCCTCGGTTTTTCCAAACAATATGGCGATGATTTGAAGCAGGCATTGGATGCTTTGCATACGCAATTACAAAAATCAGGTATCGTGGGCGCAGATATTCAAGCGCGCACGGGTGGCGCGATTCCGGTTGGCGGCCTACGTCCTCGTTTGCGCTTTGAGCATGGAGCGTTTGTGGGTGATGCGGCGGGGTTGACACACTCGATTACCGGTGCGGGCATTCCCGCCGCGGTATTGTCGGGTGAACGTGCTGGCGAAGCTGCCGTCGCCGCTTTGCAGCATCAGGATGTTTGCGCATGGGAAGATTATGAAGAGGATATGCGCGATCAGTATGAAACCAGTCTGGCGCGTGCCGTCGCGCGTCGGCGCTGGATGACTCAGTTTTGGCATACGGCAGAAGCGATGCAGGATGCCATGCATCGCAAAGGCTGGATTGCCTTTCGTGAGTATTTTGAACAGTGATTTTTGAACAGTATTTTTGGGCAGTATTTTTGGACAGTGATTTGAACAATAGGAGAGCAAAATGAGTGCAGTGCTGGATCAACCACAGGTGGTGCAATTTTATCGGCCAGATTACCACGTCAAGACGCCGGACATGCGTTCGCCCGAATACGTGCAGATGAGTACCGCTGCGGCTATTACCCTGGGACTGGTTCCAGGCAGCATGCATCGCACCGCCTGCACACATTGTCTGAATCTGTTGGTGACTTATTCTGAAGGTTGTCGTGCCAACTGTACTTATTGCGGCCTTGCCCGTCACCGTGAAGAAAACCGCGATTACGCCGACCGCAATTTCATTCGCGTTGAGTGGCCGACAGCGCGTTATGACGACATAATCGAACGTGTCAAAGCCGGCAAGGACAAAGCCCAGTTTGAACGCATGTGTATTTCCATGATTACCCACCCCGATTCAGACGCCGACAGCTTTGTGCTGCTCGAAAAATGGGTGAAGGAATTGCCACACATTCCAGTTTCTATTCTGTCCAATCCGACAACGATGGAAAAAGAGGATTTGGTGCGGATGAAGCAGTTGGGTGCGGATATTTTTACTGTGGCGCTGGATGCCGTTACGCCTGAAATTTTTGAGCGTACCCGTGGCAAGACCGTCGACAGCCCGCATCAATACAGCAAATACTGGCAAGCCATTGAGTGGGCGGCAGAGATCTATGGACCGGAAAAATTTGGCGCCCACCTGATTTGCGGTATGGGCGAAACTGAACAAGAAATTCTTGAAGTCTGTCAGAAAATAAAAGACATGGGTGGACACAACCACATGTTTGCCTTCTTCCCGGAACAAGGCTCCATGATGGAAGACTGGCCAGCCTGCGACCGCGGCCAATGGCGGCGTGTACAACTGGCGCGGTTTATCATTGATTATGCTGGTGGCAATGTGAACGATATGTTGTTTGACAGTGAAGGCCGCGTCATTGATTTTGGCTTGCCGGAAGACGACCTCGCCCGCATCATCAATTCGGGCAAACCTTTTCAAACCTCTGGTTGTCCTGGCAAAGATGATGAAGAAATCTCCGCCTGCAACCGGCCGTTCGGTGATTCGACACCGTCTGACATTTTCTCCTTCCCGTTCGCGTTGGCGCGGCAGGACGTAGAGGTGGTGCGCCGTCAGATGGCTGGTGAGGAGATTGGTGCGGGCGTGCTGGAAGACTGACCGGCTGCAAAACTAACGGGCGCACCATCAATTGGCGGTGCGCCCGTTGAGAAAAAACAACAACGCACAGGGGAATCTTGTACATTGGGCAACAAAACGGTAATATGGTTCCACAGGTTTACCTGTCGCCCGTGGCAGCGACGCTGCGGAAATGAAGAATGATATTCTACTGGAGACAATACAGATGAAATTGAACAAAATGATGACAGCGCTCGCGCTGGCGGGGGTGGCCTTTTCCAGCGCGGCGCTGGCAACTGACGGTATGTTCTCGCCTGGCTATGGTATGACCGCCAACGGCATGGGTGGTGCCGCAACCGCGATGTCGGAGGACACCTTTGGCGGCGCCAATAACCCGGCAAGTATGGTTTTTGTCGGCAACCGTATCGATCTGGGCGCCAGTCTGTTCAGCCCGCAGCGGCAGGCCAGTGTGTACGGTGGTACGCCGGCGGCAACGACTGAAAGCAGCGATGCCAATTACTTTGTCATCCCTGAATTCGGTTACAACCATATGTTGACCTCCAATTTGTCGTTGGGCGTGAGTGTGTATGGCAACGGTGGCATGAATAGCGATTACGGGCCAATGACGATGATGACGCGGGGTGGTCCTTACCCAGGCAGTAACCTGTATTATGGTGCTGGCAATCTGGGCGTAAATCTGGTGCAGATGGTGATTGCGCCAACATTGGCGTATAAAATCAATGACAATAACTCGATTGGTATTTCGCCGCTGATTGGCTACGAACAGTTTACTGCACAAGGCTTTCAGGCATCGGGTCAACAGAATGCTGGCACGTCAAGCGCGTGGGGCGATGGCGTACGTGTTGGTTATCAGGGCAGAATCACGCCAAATTTCACCATTGGTGCCGATTACTCCACCAAGATTAATTTTGGTAATTTGAGCAACTATGGTTATAACACGCCAGGGGGATTATTTGCAGTCAGCAATGGCGAGCTGGAT
>JAJYGL010000197.1 GCA_021790625.1 Pseudomonadota bacterium
CGCGATTGGTCAGCGATTTTCTGGCCAGTTTTACCTTTTGGGGTTGGCAGGCTGCCATTATCATGGGCGACATCAGCTACATGCTCGGTCATACCCAATCGCGTGAATACGCAGAAATGGAATGGCCCATCGATATTCTGATTGAAGTGGTGTGGGTGTCCTATCTGGCTGTTTTCGTCGGCACCATCATGCGCCGCAAACAACCACATATCTATGTGGCAAACTGGTTCTTCATGTCGTTCATTCTGGCGACTGCGCTGCTGCACACGTTCAACAATCTGGCGGTTCCTGTGAGCCTGTTCCACATGAAATCCTACAGCCTGTTTTCCGGCACGCAAGATGCCATGACGCAGTGGTGGTATGGGCATAATGCCGTGGGCTTTTTCCTGACGGCAGCGTTCCTCGGCATGATGTATTACTTTGTGCCCAAGCAGGCCGGGCGTCCTATCTACTCGTATCGTTTGTCCATCGTACACTTTTGGGCACTGTCTTTCCTGTACATGTGGGTTGGTGCGCACCATCTGCACTGGACGGCTTTGCCTGACTGGACATCCACGCTGGCGGCAACGTTCTCCATCATGCTGTTGTTGCCTTCCTGGGGCGGTATGATCAACGGCATCATGACGCTGTCGGGTGCCTGGGACAAGCTGCGCACCGACCCCATCATGCGTTTCATGATTGTGGCGTTGTCTTTTTATGGTATGGCAACCTTTGAAGGTCCGTTGATGGCGCTCAAGGACGTCAACGCCCTGTCGCACTACACTGACTGGACTGTTGGCCACGTGCACTCCGGTGCTTTGGGTTGGGTTGCGATGATCAGCTTCGGTTCTTTGTATCACATGATTCCGCGTTTGTGGGGCACCAAGTTGTGGAGTGAAAAGCTGGTCGGGATCCACTTCTGGCTTGCTACCATTGGTGTGCTGATGTACATCACCGCGATGTGGATATCCGGTATTACGCAGGGCTTGATGTGGCGTGCATTTGATCAGTTCGGTAATTTGCAATATTCGTTTGTCGAGTCAGTGGCTGCCATGCACCCATTGTATGAGATGCGGGCATTTGGCGGCATGTTCTTCCTGTCCGGCATGATTCTGATGGTGGTTAATGTGATGATGACCATTCGTCAGGGTGGTACCGAGTCGGCCAAGGCTACTGCGGCCAAGCTGTCGATGGTTAGTGCATAATTTGCCGGATAATAAGGAGAAAAAGCATGTTCAAACATGAGTGGCTGGAAACCAATATTGGCTTGCTGACGGTGGCAACCATGCTGGCAATCAGTATTGGTGGTCTGGTGGAGATTGCGCCATTGTTCTTCATCAAGGGCACTGTGGAAAAAGTCGATGGCGTGCGTCCCTATACGCCATTGGAGTTACGCGGTCGAGACATTTATCAGCGTGAGGGTTGTTACTTGTGTCATTCGCAGATGATTCGCCCGTTTCGGGATGAAGCATTGCGTTATGGCCATTATTCGCTGGCTGCCGAATCGCAGTACGATCATCCGTTCCAGTGGGGTTCCAAGCGTACGGGCCCCGATCTGGCACGTGTTGGAAAAAAATATTCCAACGAATGGATGGTACAGCATTTGGTGGCGCCTCGTTCGCTGGTGCCGCAATCCGTGATGCCTAATTTTCCCTGGTTGCTGACAAACCAGCTGGATTATTCTGATATCCAGGATCGCATGAAGGCGTTGCGCTTGACAGGTGTGCCTTATTCACTCAACAAGGCGGAATATGACGCCAACGTGAAGAAGTTTGGTGCAGCAACTGCCAAGATGCTGGATATTACGCATGCCAAGCAGAACCTGATTGCGCAGGCGCAAGAAAATAATTACGACGGCGATCGCAGCGGCATTTCTGAAATGGACGCCTTGGTAGCCTATTTGCAGGTTCTGGGCACCATGGTGGATTTCAGCAAGTATGACGATGATGCGTTTGTTAAATATCGCTGATAGGTGATGACTGGAAATGGGATGGATTTATTGGTTCTCTTCATTTGATCACACAAAGCCATTGGCGCTGGTGATTATGTTTGTGACGTTTGTCGCCATTGTTTTTTATGTGTATGGTGACAGGAAGCGGGGCGAACGACTGGAAAACAACAAGAACATTCCCTTTCTGGACGACGAATCGACAAAGGAAAATGAAAAATGAGCATGCAAAAACAGCAGGAGCCGCAGACAACCGGGCATGTGTGGGATGGGGATCTGCAAGAATACAATAATCCATTGCCTAACTGGTGGTTGATCGGTTTTTATCTGACGGTGATTTTTGCCATTGGTTATTGGTTTTTGTACCCCGCATGGCCGATTGCGGGGACGTATACCAAAGGCTTTGCCACGATTACGTATACCAATGACAAGGGCGTGACCAAAACAGTGCACTGGAATTCGCGGGCATTGTTGATGGAAGAAACCAATGCTGCGGTGGCGAAACAGAAGCCTTATTATGACAAAATCGGCAGCATGACGCCTGAGCAGATTGCCAGGGATCCGGACATGAACAGTTTTGTCATTTCGGCAGGTAAGTCCCTGTTTTCTAACAACTGCGCGGCCTGCCATCAACAGGGTGGTGTTGGCAAGATGGGCTTTGCGCCTAATCTGACTGACGACGACTGGCTGTATGGCGGGCATTTCGATCAAATCCAGCAAACCATTACGCTGGGGCGTCATGGCTACATGCCACCGTTCAAGGGTGTGTTGAATGATCAGCAAATGACCGAACTGGCCGATTATGTCCTGAGTTTTACCAAAGTACCGGTGAATCCGGAAAGCGCCAAAGCGGGCGATGCATTATTCCACTCGGAAACCGCAGCATGTTACTATTGCCATGGTGCAAACGCCAAAGGCCGTACAGTGATCGGGTCCGCCAATTTGACCGACAATATCTGGTTGTGGGCAAACGTACCGGCTGCGAAGACAGTCGCCGACAAGGAAGATGCCATCAAACACGTCATTACCAATGGCTTGCATAAAGGGGTCATGCCAACCTGGGGTGGGCGTTTGTCACCAGACCAAATCAAATTGTTGACGGTATACGTACACGATCTGGGCGGTGGTCAGTAACGCGGTTTGAATGTGTTTTGAAAATGTATTTTGTAATATTATGATGATAACGATATAGCATAATTACCCCCGCTCATCAGCGGGGGTTTGTTTTTTTATTTTGGAGCATGCCAAGTGGAAAATCAGGATTCTCTGGAATTGTATCAAAAACGTATTCCCATCATTACCCGCTCGGTAAAGGGCAAGTTCCGACGGTTCAAAACGGCTGTTTTACTGTTGGGTTTCGCTGTTTTCTTCCTGTTGCCGTGGATACCTTGGCATCGGGCGCACGGAATTCCACAAGCGGTTGCATTTGATGTGGGGCAACGCAAGTTTTATATTTTCAATCTGATTGTCTATCCACAAGACGTATTCTGGCTTGCGTTTCTGTTGTTTATCGCGGCGGTGTTCCTGTTTTTTATCACGACATTGCTTGGGCGCGCTTTTTGCGGTTATTTCTGCTTCCAGACCCTGTGGACGGATGCCTTCATGTTTGTCGAGCGCTGGATGCAGGGTGAGCGGCCAGTGCGGATGAAACTTCAGAAACAGGCGTGGAACGGCGAAAAACTGGTCAAAGTTGGCGGAACGTATGTCATCTGGTTTTTGATATCGTTCTGGACCGGGATGACGTTCGTTCTATATTATGGTTATGCTCCGGATTTGTTGCACCGGTTCTTTATCGGTGATGCGGCCAGCGCTGCGTATATTACCGTGTTTGGCTTGACATTCTCAACGCTGATTGCGGCCGGGTTCATGCGTGAGCAAATATGTGCGTATGTTTGCCCTTATGGACGTTTTCAGAGCGTGATGTATGAGCCTGAAACTTTGGCTGTGACGTACGAATATCGTCGTGGTGAAGGCAAGAACGGCCGAATCGGCATGAAAGGCGAATTGAAACAGCGCGAAAAACGGCAAGAACAAGGGTATGGTGATTGTATCGATTGTGGTATTTGCGTACAGGTATGCCCAGTGGGGATTGATATTCGGGAGGGCCTGCAATATCGTTGCATATCCTGCGGTTTGTGTATCGATGGTTGTAATGAAGTTATGAAGTCTGTAGGCTTCCCGCAAGGTTTGATACGGTATGATTCGGAATTGAATGCCGAATCAGCGGCACCCAAGGCGCCACATCTACATTGGAAGCGGTTGAAGGTGCTGGGTTATTTTGCTGCGTTGGTCATCATGACCACTGGTTTGGTCATGGATATCGTCAACGAAAAAGATTTTGAGTACAGCGTGGAACAGATTCGGCAACCACTGTATGTCACGATGTCCAATGGTGATATCCGCGATCGGTATGAAATTCGCCTGACCAATCAGGCCGATGAAAGCGTGAGATTTCATATTAGCGCGGAAGGCTTGCCACCTGGTGCGTTGAACCTTGGTTTGATGCAGGATGCGTTGGTGCACAGCGGGCACAGTATCATTGTCGACGTCGGCGTTGAACTTAAACCCGATCAGATCAAGCAATACAAGAGCTTTGAGTTTGTGATTCAATCACTGACAAATGATAAAGACCGTGTTGAAGTCCCAATGAATTTTTTTAGTGAAAGCTCAGGAATATGACAGCGATAACGTTGTTTGGCGGCATCATTGCAGTGCTGGTATTGCATTTCTCCCTCGGCAGGATGGGGGTGAGCAATTACTGGCGCGGCGTGGTTTCGGCTGCCGTGCCCAGTTTTGTTTTCTTGGGTTATAGCCTGTTTCATGCCATGACGCTCGATATCTTGTCGATACATCTGGCCTTGTTTTTGTCGA
This sequence comes from Pseudomonadota bacterium, assembly GCA_021790625.1. Lineage (GTDB taxonomy): Bacteria > Pseudomonadota > Gammaproteobacteria > Burkholderiales > Sulfuriferulaceae > Sulfuriferula. Next base: position 4,799 of record JAJYGL010000197.1, read on the forward strand.
CGGCTACGGTGTTGACGCTTGTCATTGGCGCGCGCAAAAAATCTGGCAGCAGTGGTATCCACTGGACCATCAAGATCATGGTCGTGTTCTTTTTGATTCTTTTCATTGTGGATGGGGCTTTCGTCAGTATTTCCACGAACGGAGTGCCGCCGAAAGTCGCCGCATGGTTCTTGCCTAATGCCGACAAACATGTGGTGTATACCGGATTTACCGGGGTCACACGGCACGGCGAGGAGGCGGCCAGCGCGGAGAGTCGGGCGCTCAAGGCGCAAGATGAAATGCGTAAATTGGGGTGGAAAATCGAAATTGATGGGGTGAACGATTTAAGTGCTTTGCCGACAGCGCGTAATTTGCTGCGCGTGCTGATACTTGATCCACAAGGAGTGCCGGTGAATGACGCCAAGGTCGGCGTGGAGTTTTTACGCTCGGATACCCAGCAGCCAACGCCAATACAATATTTGACCGAGCAGTCAGACGGTGAGTATCGGGGCAATTTACATCTGGAGGCGGGCGGCAACTGGATATTGCGGACGATCATTTTGATTGAAGGCAAGCATGTGCAGGTTGATCACGACGTGAAGGTGGCTACTTCATGATGGGTTGTGGCGTCAATCGGCGGTTCCTCAAGTCCGTTTGCTGGTTTTGAATTCTGCAATGGGAGAGACTGTCGTACCGTGTTATCACTGTGGTTTGCCGGTACCTCCAGACAGCCATTTTCAGGTCAACATTGTCGGTCATGATGAGTCGATGTGCTGCAAAGGTTGTGAAGCCGTAGCGCAGGCGATCGTCGATAACGGCTTGGTAGATTATTATCGCAATCGTACTGCCATGCCAGCGACCGGGGCGGATGTTGTACCGGAAGCGCTGGAAAAACTGGTGTTGTATGATCACCCGGAAATTCAGCGCAGTTTTGTGATTCAGGCTGGGGATAACGCCAAAGAAGCCGTGCTGATTCTGGATGGCATTACTTGTGCGGCCTGTGTCTGGTTAAATGAGCGACATTTGCGTCAGCTAGACGGCATGCTGGCTGTCAACGTTAATTATTCCAGTCATCGTGCCCATGTCACCTGGGACACACGCAAAATACAACTTTCAAAAATTCTGCATGAAATTCAATTGCTTGGGTATAATGCGCATCCATATAGCGCACATAATGCCGATCAATTGCGTCAGAAACGCCGTAAAAAAGATTTGCAACGTTTGGCCATTTCAGGCATTGCTGCAGCGCAGGTCATGATGTTGGCAGTAGCCTTGTATGCGGGCGGTTTTTATGGCATCGATGTCAATATGCAGCGTTTGTTGCGCTGGTTTAGCCTGTTATTGACACTGCCGGTCGTCGTGTTTGCCGCATTGCCATTTTATCGGGCAGCTTGGAGTGGGCTGAGAAGCGGCCATCTGAATATGGATGTGCCCGTGGCACTGGCGATATTGAGCGCGTTTCTGGGCAGCGTGTGGGCGACTTTCATGGGCGGGACGCAGGTTTATTATGATACCGTGTCCATGTTCACCTTGTTTTTGCTGGCGACACGGATGCTGGAAACTGGCGCGCAGGAAAAATCCATCGAGGCGGCAGAAAATCTGCTCAAATTGCAGCCCGCCATGGCGTTGCGTATCCGGGGGAACGAACAGGAGTTTGTACCGGTGATGGAATTGGTCATGGGTGACGACATTCTGGTCAAAGCCGGAGAAACCATTGCGGCTGACGGTGAGGTGGTGGAAGGTCAGTCTTCCGCGAACGAAGCGTTGTTGACCGGTGAGTCTCGTCCGGTCGAAAAAGAGCCGGGCAGCAAGGTCATTGCGGGCAGTACGAATCTGGACAGCCCATTGCGTATCCGGGTGGAACATGTGGGCGAACAGACCGTACTGGCTGGTATTGTGCGTCTGGTGGACAAAGCGCAGGCAGAAAAACCGCAATTGGCTCAATTGGCTGATAGGGTCGCTGGCTGGTTCACGTTGGCATTGCTGATATTTGCCGCACTGGTTTTTGCTTTCTGGTGGTGGCATGACAAAAGCAGAGCCTTTGAAATCATGTTGTCGGTGCTGGTGGTGACATGCCCTTGTGCACTGTCGTTAGCGGTACCCGCAGCTTTGGCGGCGGCAGGTTCTCATCTTATCAAGCGGGGTATACTGGTGACGCGCAGTCATGCGCTGGAAACGCTGTCGCAAGTCAATCATGTCGTGTTTGACAAGACCGGGACGCTGACGTTGGGTTATCCACGGTTGGTGGCCGTCATCACTTATGCTGCGGCGTCTGAGCATCAGTGTGAACGGTTGGCAGCGAGCCTCGAACAGCAATCAGAACACCCCGTGGCGCATGCATTCTTACAGCAAGTGTCAGCGAAAGACATGCTACCGGTATCTCAATTGCAGAATACACCAGGCAAAGGAATTTCCGGCACGATGGCAGGAGAAACGTATTGGCTGGGAAATCGGCCGTTCGCCGGAGATGAACAAGTATTGCCGCCCAATGGATTGGCGGAAAAGTACCCGGGCGCAACATTGATTTGGTTGCGCAATGCGGAATCGGTCATGGCGTTGTTTGTGCTGCAGGATGGATTGCGTGCAGAGGCAAAGCAGGCGATGGAACGTTTGGCCGAGAAGCAGATCAAGGTAAGTGTGCTGTCCGGTGATGAAGAGAAAGCGGTGGCAGCGGTGGCCGCCCAGATCGGGGTGAATACATTTTATTTTTCACAGACGCCGGCGCATAAGCTGGCCATTTTGCGCGAAATGCAGCAACAGGGTGATGTGGTAGCAATGGTGGGAGATGGGGTGAATGATGCGCCAGTGCTGGCTGGCGCACAGGTCTCGTTTGCCATGGGAACTGGTATTGCGTTGACCAGTCAAAGCAGTGATATCGTTTTGTTGTCGGGTCGTTTGTCGGACGTTGTGGATGCATTGGAAACGGGGGCGGCTACGCGGCAGATCATGCGGCAGAATTTGTGGTGGGCGCTGGTATACAATCTGCTGGCGCTACCGTTCGCGGCCATGGGGTATATCTCGCCCTGGCTTGCCGCGTTGGGAATGTCGATGAGTTCCCTTATCGTGGTGCTGAATGCATTGAGGTTGCGTTAATGACTACTTCTACACTGATTTACCTGCTGAGTATGGCCATGGTATTTATTACCCTGCTGGTGGTGGGCATTCTGTGGGCGATAAAAAATGGCCAGTTTGAAGATTTGGAAGGTCCCGCGCAACGCATTCTCATGGACGAGGATGACCCGATGTTGCCGGAAAATCAGGCCAAAAAGAAGGATGAGTCAAAAGGGAAGCCTTGATTTATTCCCGCGAAGCCGCGAGAGCTGGCATCAGTAGGGCGGTGGCGTCGTGTTGCTGTCGCCAGTCAATTGAAGAAATCGAATTTTTGCCTGATGGTAACGAAGGTTTGTGTCGGCGTATTCCTGTTTTTTCTGCGTTAGCTGTGCGTTGAGGGCATTGATGCGGCGCGCATTATCCTGATAATCAATGGCATTCTCGCCGGTGGTGGGGATGCGGTTGCCGGATTCGCGTAAAATGTCTGCGCGCGTGGCGAGCAGCGGTTCCAGACGGCTTTTAATGCCATTTATGACCAGTTGAATCAATGCCAGATTATGATCGCGCGCCAGATCGATTTCTGCGGCGGAGGTGTAGGTTCCGAGCAGGGCATTGTCGTAACGTTGTTGTGCAATCTGCGCTTCCAGACGTTTCTTCTCTTCCAGCGCGCGGGCAGCTAACGCAGCACGTTCTTTTTCGGTGGGGGCCGCAGCCTTCTGTTGCACGACGAGTCCGTGTTTATCGAGGGTCGTGGTGGCGTAGCCTGCATCATTGGCCGGTTGGGTGTTGCCATAATGCCAGATGCCGCTGGCATCCTGCCACTTGTAGATGCTCGTGGTATCCGGTTGTCCGGCAAGCGCCAATGGCGCGGTAACGATGAAAATGGTTACTACCCGCAAAAGAAACAAAATCATCAAGCTCCATAACGTGTTCGATAAGCAAGAATTGCATCATGGTATTGTTTCACGTTTACTTCTTTTTGCAAATAGCCCAACAGGTCATCCAGATTGGCAATCGCCCAGACCGGTAAACCAAAGGTTTTGGTGACTTCCTGTGCGGCAGAACGTTCGCCGATCCCCCGTTCCATGCGATCCAGAGCAATGATGACACCGCAGGGTGTCGCTCCATGCGCGCGAATCAATGTAATCGATTCGCGGATGGAAGTACCGGCGGAAATGACGTCGTCAATGATCAGCACGCGGCCGGAGAGTGGTGCGCCGATGGTTTGTCCTCCTTCACCATGATCTTTGGCTTCTTTGCGGTTACAGCACCAGGGTACGTTGTGGTGGTGGTTTGCCAGCGCAATCGCTGTGCTTGTTGCCAACGGGATGCCTTTATAAGCCGGACCAAACAAGACATCGAAATCAATCTGGGCGTTCAGGATGGCTTTGGCGTAAAATTCACCGAGTTGTTGCAGGGATTGACCGTCGGCAAACAGTCCGGCATTAAAAAAATAAGGGCTGATCCGACCGGCTTTGGTGGTAAATTCACCAAAGCGCAGGACTTGCTGTTCAATGGCAAATTGAAGAAACTGGTGGCGAAAATCGTGCATGTGGTCACCGTGTAAAGGAATGGAATGCGTATTATAACGGCTAATCTGAATGGTATCCGTTCGGCATCGAGCAAGGGGTTTTTTGACTGGATGCAAGGGCAGGACGCTGATGTGGTGTGTGTGCAGGAACTCAAGGCGCAGCAATCCGATATGATGGCGTCGATGTTGAATCCGGACGGGTACCGTGGCTTTTTCCATTATGCCTTGAAAAAGGGTTACAGCGGCGTGGGCTTATATGCACGCCGTGAACCGGACAGGGTTTTGGCGGGTATCGGGCATGAGGGTTTTGACGCGGAAGGACGCTATGTGCGGGCGGATTTTGGTTCTTTGACCGTCATTTCGTTGTATTTGCCTTCCGGATCGAGTTCACCTGAACGTCAGGCAGCCAAGTTTGCGTTCATGGCAGAATTTTACCCTGTATTGCAGGCGTTGCATGATGAAGGGCGCGATATGGTGTTATGTGGCGACTGGAATATCGCCCATCAACCCATTGATTTGAAAAACTGGAAAAGCAACCAGAAGAACTCCGGCTTTTTGCCGGAAGAGCGCGCGTGGCTCGGTCAAGTGCTGGATAACTGGGTCGATGTGTACCGCCGATTGTACCCGCTGGCTGGTGAAGAGGGTTATACCTGGTGGTCGAATCGGGGGCGGGCATGGGAAAACAATGTGGGATGGCGTATTGATTATCAGTTGGCGACGCAGGGTATGGCAGCCAAGGCGTTGCAGGCAAACGTGTACAAGGTACAGCGCTTTTCGGATCATGCACCGCTGATCGTGGATTATGCCGATGTTGTATAAAAGATTGCGCGACATAGCGTTCTGGAAGCGGCCTTGTGTGCGTAGTATGTTGATCTTGGGGTTTTCTTCCGGGTTGCCGTTGTTGCTGGTCCTGGGTACCTTGTCGTTCCGTTTGCGTGAGGCGGGTCTCGATCGTGGTCGTATAGCGCATGTTTCCTGGGTTGCGCTGGCGTATGGTCTGAAATGGGTGTGGGCGCCTTTGGTGGATCGGGTACGATTACCATGGCTGACGGAAAGACTGGGCAGACGGCGTGCCTGGCTGTTGTTGTCTCAAGTGGTGTTGGCGTTGAGCCTGTGGCAATTGGGGCAAGTGAATCCGGTGCGGGATTTTACGTTGATGGTTGTTTGTGCCGGATTGACGGCGTTTGCGTCGGCCACGCAGGATATTGCATTGGATGCCTGGCGTATCGAAGCAGTCGAAGCTTCTTTGCAAGGGATCATGGCCGCAGCATATCAGGCAGGTTACCGTTTCGGCATGATTGTTGCCGGGGCAGGTGTATTGGGGTTGACGGCGCATTGGGCCGGAGCCGCAACTGGGTATGTGCCGCAGGCATGGCAAAAGGCGTATGCCGTGATGGCTGGACTGATGTTGGTCGGGATGACGGCTACCCTGACGGCGGTTGAAAAACCATCGCCGGTTGGTTTATTGCATGAAACACCTTTGCACTGGTTGAAGAGCGCATTTGTGGCGCCATTTGTCGATTTTTTTCGTCGTTATCATCGGCAGGCGTTGTGGATACTGACGCTGGTCGCGTTGTACCGGATAGCCGATGTGGTGAAAGATGTCATGAGCAATCCGTTTTATGTCGATATGGGGTATAGCAAAACCGAGGTCGCCATGGTATCGAAGGTGTATGGCGTCATCATGGGGCTGGTCGGTGCGGCAACAGGCGGGGTGTTGGTAGCCAGATTCGGCATTATGCGTATTCTGGTTGTCGGAACGGTGTTGACGTCGTGTGGCAATCTGGCATTTTTGTGGTTGAGCGAAGGAGGGCACAACGTGCCGCATCTGGTGATGGCGATTTCGGCTGATTATTTTGCCGGCGGAATTGCATCCAGTGCGTTTGTTGCTTACCTTTCTTCATTGATTAATGTGACTTATTCGGCCAGTCAGTATGCTTTGTTGAGCTCGGCGATGTTGTTGTTACCCAAAATTTTGGCTGGGTTTTCTGGCGATTTTGTCAACCACTATGGGTATGCCCGGTTTTTTCTTGCGACGGCAATCATGGGTATTCCTGTGCTGTTATTAATTGGCATGGTTGCCCGTGTCTGTCGTGGCGTTCGGGGTAAGGTATGACGGCACAGTGGAGTGGCTTGTCATTGTTTCTGGTGGGTTGGCTGGGTGGCGTACACTGTATCGGTATGTGTGGCGGTATGGTGGCTGCGATGTCGTTGACGGCGCCAGGGGGTCGTGCTGGTCTTGGAACCTTGTTAGGATACAATGTCGGACGATTGACCAGTTATGCCATCGCGGGTGCGCTGGCTGGTGCCATTGGCGCCAGTACTTTGTTGCTCAAGGGGTTTTTTCCAATCGAGCAGGTGTTGTATGCGCTGTCGAACCTGATGTTGATTTTACTCGGGTTGTATCTGGGAGGATGGTCGCGTGCGGTGTTGTGGTTTGAAAAAAAAGGCAGCATGTTGTGGCAACGGCTGCAACCCCTGTTGAAAAGCATTTTGCCCGTGCGCCATGCTGGGCAGGCATGGCTGGCCGGGCTGGTATGGGGCTGGCTACCTTGCGGGCTGGTTTATTCGGTATTGGTGACCGCTCTGGCGAGCGGCAGCGCTTGGCATGGGGCGAGAGATATGTTGGCCTTTGGTGCGGGAACTTTGCCGAATCTGCTCGCCATGGGCTGGTTTGCGCGCAGCCTGCAAGGGTTTCGTCAGCGACCTGTTGTGCGGTATCTGGCCGGGATTCTGGTGGCAGGATACGGTGTGTGGGGATTGGGGTATTTATTGATGAACATGGGCAAACCTTGAGCGAGCAGGGAAGGACAGTGCTGGGGAAGGATTTGTCGCAGCAGCAATTGGCTTTGCGGCAATTGTTGTTGCGAGCCGCCAGCGTTGTGATGGCCGTGGTGGTGGCAGGGAAAAATCTGGATCGGGTGCTGGCGCAGGAAGCGCAGGCAGGTCGTGCCGCAGTGCAAGACATGGCGTACGCCTGTTTGCGCGATTATGCCCGTTTGTGCGCTGTTCGTGACACCGTACTTGACAGACCTGTGCAGGACGATATGGTTGCCTGCCTGTTACTGGTCGCCCTGCAACAATTGGCTGTCCACGGTGAGCGTGCTTATATGGTGGTCAATGAAGCGACCAGTGCAGCGGCATCGCTGCGCCCGTGGGCACGCGGCTTGACAAATGCCGTGTTGAGGAATGTGTTGCGGCAAGGGTTGCTGACACGCGTGTGGCAGGATGACGAGGCGCGCTGGAATTATCCGCAGTGGTGGATAGATGCCGTACGCGCCAGTTATCCGGACGATTGGTCGCTTGTGCTGACGGCGGGCAATCAACACCCTCCGCTGACATTGCGAGTAAATCTGCGCCAAACGGGTATTGCAGAATATCTGGCGGCACTCGATGCAGCAGGAATCGGCGCTACCCATTTGGGCGATGAGGCAATACGCCTGTGGCATCCGATGCCGGTGCAGCAGTTGCCAGGATTTTCTGCTGGCGATGTCTCGGTCCAGGATGCTGGCGCGCAACGGGCGGCGCACTGGCTGGATGTGCGGGATGGGCAGCGGGTGCTGGATGCTTGCTGCGCACCAGGAGGCAAGACAGCGCACGTGTTGGAGCGCGCTGACGTGTCGATGACGGCGGTTGATCATGATGCGAATCGTTTGCAGCGGGTCAGTGATAACCTGACTCGTCTGCATCTGGTTGCGCATTGTGTGGCAGGCGATGCCGGTCAACCCGCTGATTGGTGGGATGGCGTGCCCTACGACCGTATTCTCGCTGATGTGCCTTGTTCCGCATCTGGTGTGGCAAGGCGTCACCCGGATGTCAAATGGTTGCGTCGGCCTAGTGACATTGCGGGATTTGCCCGGCAGCAGGCCGCTATTCTGGATGCGTTGTGGCCATTGCTGGCGCCGGGCGGGAAGTTGTTGTATGTGACCTGTTCGGTTTTTCCACAAGAAAATCAGCAACAGATTGACAGTTTTTTGATGCGCCTTGACAATGCCGGACAGCAGCCACGTGTTGTGGCGGAAGAGCAGTTGGTGCCGTGTGAGGATTACGATGGGTTTTTTTATGCCTTACTGGAAAAGATATAGTTTGTTGTGCTGGCTGGTGGCGTCATTGTTTGTGTTGGCGCCAGCGCGGGCAGCGGACGGTATCGTTATTCGCTCTGCAGAAATGCGTCAGGTGGATGGGGAGTATTTGTTGTATGCGCGCTTGTCGATAAGTTTGACGCCAATGCTGACGGATGCGTTGAATCGAGGCATCAACCTGTATTTTGATACTGATTTTGATTTCTCTTTGCCGCGCTGGTATTGGTTCCCACAACAATTGGCGCACCTTTCCAGGGTAACCCGTCTGTCCTATAACATCTTGTTGAGGCAGTATTTTGTTTCCGGTATCAATGTGGAAGCCCGCAGCATGAGTACCTTGCCGGAAGCGTTGTCCTATCTGGGTGAAATCAATGGCTGGCCGGTGATTTCGCGCGACCAGCTGAGCAAATCGGCTACTTATCGCGCCACACTGAGCATGCAACTCGATACCTCGCAATTACCAAAGCCATTACAGATTAATGATATTGCGACCGGACGCTGGGAGCTGGATTCCACGCCGCTCGTGTGGATGATGACGCTGTGAAGCAACTGGTTCTGGCCGGGATCATTGCGGTTGCGGGCCTGATTTATGTGCTGTCCAGCGCCAGCAGCAATACGGCGTTTTTTGCCCATGATTTTCCATGGTTGCTGGGGGCGACGGCGGTATTGATTCTTGCCATGCTGTCGCTGGTGGTTTATCAGATGTGGCAGTTGCGCCGTCGTTTGCAATCCGGGTTATTCGGCAGCAAACTGACAGTCCGTTTATTGTTGGTGTTTGGATCGATGGCGGTATTGCCTGGTGTCGTACTGTATGTGGTTTCTGTGCAGTTTCTGGCGCGGAGTATTGATTCCTGGTTCGATATGCGGGTGGATTATGCGTTGCAAAGCGGGCTGAATCTGGGGCAGACAACACTGGATAATCTGCAGCATGACTTGAATGACAAGGCCGATGCCATGGCGTTGCGTCTGGCCGAATTACCGTTGAATCGACAGGCAGCGGAGTTGAATAATCTGCGTGAACTGTACGGTGTAAATGAAGCCGTGTTGTATGGTGAAGGTGGAAAGATGCTGGCGATTTCAGGTGGAGACGGCAGACTGCCTCAGGAGCCAGACAACAGAACCCTGTCGCAAGTCAGGCAACAGCACCCGTTGGTGCGCATCGAGAGTTCGGGTAAGCAGGGGTTGCTGGTGAGGGTCATGGTACCGGTCAATCTGATGTCGCTGACGGAGACTATTCCCGTGCTGGAGTTACTGCAACCAGTACCGGAAAAATTGGCGCATGATGCATTGGCAGTACAGACGGCGGATCAGAATTATCAGTCCTTGTCGTTATCGCGTTTGGGGTTGAAGCGCTTGTATGGTATGGCACTGACATTGACCATGGTGCTGACATTGTTGACTACCGTGGCACTGGCATTTCTGGTTAGTGAACAGATAGCAGCACCATTGCGGGTTTTGGCGCAGGGTACCCGTGCGGTGGCAAAGGGGGATTACAGTCAGATGGAGACAGTCAGCACGCGAGATGAATTGGGGCTGTTGACCCAATCGTTCAACCGTATGACACGTCAGTTGGCGGAGGCGCGTAATGTGGCGGAGGACAGGCGCCACCAGATTGAAAAATCGCATGCTTATCTGGAAGTTGTGCTGGCTAACCTGACTTCCGGGGTGGTCACGCTGGACGATCAGTTGCGCGTGCGCGGTATCAATCCGATAGCCGAGCAGATTCTGCACATCACGGCTGCCCGATTGCGCGGACAAAAACTGTACCAGTGGGCAATACAGGCACCGCATTTGTCTGCGCTGGCCGAGATGCTGTCGCGCCAGTTTGGTCAGATGGCGTCGACTACCTGGCAGCAGCAGATAGAATTTGACGACACGCAGCAGCACCGGATGCTATTGGTGCACGGCACGGGTTTGCCACGTAGCATGGAGGCTGGTTATTTGCTGGTATTTGATGACATTACCGATTTGTTGCGTGCACAGCGTGATGCGGCCTGGGGGGAAGTGGCCCGTCGCCTGGCGCACGAAATCAAAAATCCGCTAACACCGATTCAATTGTCGGCGGAACGTATCGAACACAAATTGAGCGATAAACTGAGCGCAGAGGATGCTTATACGCTGCACCGCTCGATTCAGACCATCGTTAAACAGGTGGCGGCGATGAAAACCATGGTGAACGCATTTGCGGATTATGCTCGCCCGTTGCGTACCCAATTGCAACCGGTTAAGCTAAACGAGTTGGTGCGGGAAGTGGTCTATCTGTATGAAGAGGATACGGGAATCCATCTGCTTTTGACTGATGCGGCTCCGTGCATCATGGGCGATGAAAAGTTGTTGCGGCAAGTTATTCATAACTTGTTACAGAATGCGCAGGACGCTGTAGCCGGTGTCGAACAGGCGCATATTGCGGTGATGACGCAGGTTCAGGATGGTTGGGTAGAATTGACTGTGAGCGACAATGGTATCGGGCTGGATGCACAGATGCGCGATCGTTTGTTCGAGCCTTACGCGACCAATAAACCGAAAGGAACCGGATTGGGGCTGGCAATTGTGAAAAAAATTGTGGAAGAGCATCACGGAACGATTGTACTGAGCCCTGGTGTACAAGGGGGGGCTGTGGCGCGCGTGCGTCTGGCGGTGGTTTCCGGGTGCGAGGAGCAGGTGTCATGATGGGCAAAGAAATTCTGATTGTGGACGATGAAATCGGTATTCGAGAGTTGCTGTCGGAAATTTTGAGTGACGAAGGTTATGATGTGCTGCTGGCGGAAAACGCCGTGCAGGCTCGCGTTATTCGTCAACAGCAGCGGCCGGATCTGGTGTTGCTGGACATCTGGATGCCAGATATGGATGGTATTAGTCTGTTGAAGGAATGGAAGGATACGCAGCAATTGACCATGCCGGTTCTGGTCATGTCGGGCCACGGCACGATTGATACTGCTGTTGAGGCGGTACGAATGGGAGCTTTGGGGTTTCTGGAAAAGCCCATCGCGCTCAAAAAATTGCTGGAGGGAGTGTCCAATGGCTTGCGCCAGTTTGTGTTGCCTGACCGGGGGCGTCCGGTGCCGGTTGAGGAAGACATCGTGTCGGCAACAGAGACGTCTTCTGATGACATGGCGGACGATACCATGTTGGCGCTGGAGTTGCCTTTGCGCGAAGCGCGGGATCGTTTTGAACGGCAATATTTCGAGCGATTGATGTTGCGCACCGGCGGTAATATGAGCCGTGCTGCCGAGTTGTCCGGTGTCGAACGCACCCACCTGTATCGCAAGCTGAAACAACTGGGCGTGAGTGTCAGCAGAAAGCAACCGGGAGGGGAATGAGATGCGATATGATGACGAAATAGCGTCGGATCAATATGACATACAGACTTTGGCTGTTCGGGCAGGTATCGAGCGTAGCGCGTTTCAGGAGCATGGTGAAGCCCTGTTCCTGACGTCCAGCTTCGTTTTTTCCAGTGCTGAAGAGGCTGCCGCACGGTTTGCCGGAACAGAGGCAGGTTATATTTATTCGCGGGTAAGCAATCCCGGGGTGACGATGTTTGAACATCGCCTGGCTGCTCTGGAAGGGGCGGAGCGTTGTCTTGCCATGGCGTCTGGCATGGCAGCCATTCTGGCAACTTTGATGGGGATATTGTCAGCAGGCGATCATCTGGTGGCTTCGCGATCGCTATTTGGTTCCACGTTGCAATTGCTCAATAATGTGATGACGCGATTTGGCGTCGACGTGACCTTGGTGCCCGCCACCGATGTGGCGGCATGGCAGACTGCCGTGCAACCCAATACGAAACTGTTTTTTGTCGAATCACCTTCCAACCCGTTAACGGAAATCAGTGATATTGCTGCGTTGTCTGCGTTGGCGCGTGAGACGGGGATCTGTCTGGTGGTTGATAACAGCTTTTGTACGCCTGTGTTGCAACGGCCATTGGCGCTGGGTGCTGATATTGTCGTGCATTCAGCGACCAAGTATATCGATGGACAGGGGCGAGTGCTGGGCGGGGCAGTGCTGGGCAAGGCAAAACTGCTCGACCCGATACATGCTTTTTTGCGCACAGCGGGCCCGACGCTGAGCCCGTTCAATGCCTGGGTTTTGCTCAAGGGATTGGAAACCCTGAGTCTGCGCATGGATGCGCACTCGGCCAATGCATTGGAATTGGCGCAATGGCTGGAAAGTCATCCGGCCATTGAAACAGTGCTGTATCCGGGGCTTGCTTCACATCCGCAGCATGCGTTGGCCATGCAGCAACAGCGTACGGGCGGCCCCATTGTCTCGTTCGTCGTGCGTGGCGGGCGCGAAGCGGCCTGGCGTGTTGTCAATGCGACCCGACTGATTTCCATTACTGCCAATTTGGGCGATACGAAATCGACGATTACGCACCCTGCGACGACGACACATGGGCGTTTGAGCCCTGAGCAGCGCGCCAGTGCCGGTGTGGAGGAGGGTTTGCTGCGGGTGGCAGTTGGCCTGGAATCGGTACGTGATTTGCGCCATGATTTGGCACGCGGTTTGTAGTCGTGTGTGGGTTATGGTTATATGGTTTATGGCCATGTATGGGTTGTCATTACGCTTGACGCGTCATCATGGGATGCTGCCGCAGGCGCCGTTTTGTTCTGTTGTGCTGGCGCAAGGCGGAGAGAGGTTGTTGTTGATGATGCCAAGTCGTGACTTGAGTGATGTATCCGGTTGGTTGAAACGGCGGGCGTAGAACACGCTGTTGGCAAAAACTTTTTTGACATAATCACGTGTTTCACTAAATGGAATGGTTTCGGCGTAGATGGCTCCTTCGATCGGGTAGACGGGTTGCCAGCGCAGGGCGCGGCGCGGGCCGGCATTGTAAGCGGCGGTTGCCAGCACGTCGGAGTTGCCAAGGCGCGTCAAAATCGTTTTCAGATAAAACATGCCAAACCGCAGGCTGACATCAGGTTCGGACAGGCGTGATGGATGAAAGTGGCGAATATGCAGTTGATGCGCAATCCAGCGCGCGGTGGATGGCATGATTTGCATCAACCCGGAGGCGCCAACGCCTGAGCGGGCATAGCTGATGAAGCGGCTTTCCTGGCGGATGAGACCATATACCCAGGCTTCATTGAGCTGGTATTCTTCAGCATAGCTGTGGGCGATACTGTGGTAGGGGGACAGAAAACTCAGGGCAAGATTATGTTGCTCGTGCGTGCGATCGGCGGTGTTGATGGCGCAATCCAGCCAACGTGCGTTACGCGCCAGTATTGCAGCGGCGAGCAGTTGGTGGTCGGTGAAATTTTGGCTGCTCCAGCGCCATTCCAGCGTGGCTTCGCCGCGCAGACCCATTTGATAGAGCAGCAGCGCACGCGCGATACCAGGCATCTGGCTTACGACGCGAATTTCGTCATCGGAAGGATAAACATCGGTGGCAGGAGCGCTGGCTACCACGCCCAAGTCTTCCTGTGCCAAGAGGCCATAAAAGGAAAATTTATTCGATAAGGGGAGCAACAACAGGTTGGCTGCCTGTCTGTCGCCCAGCATACGGTCACTGCGTGCCAGCCAGTAACACCAGGCGGGTTTGGCGCGGGAGGCAGGTTGCATGGCGAGGATGCTTTGCCGCACGATTTCCCAATTGCCTGTGAGCAGGGCGGCACGGGTTTTCCAAGCCAAGGTGGTGTCGTCAACAGGAATGTTGCCGGCGTGGGCAAACCATGACAGGGCTTCGGGCAGGTGTTGTTGGCTGGCGCGTGTGGCGATATCTGCCCAGATTTCGCTGCGGATGGGTTCGCTGAATTGGCTTTGCCAGTCTTGCCAGTATTGGAACGCTTGCTGTGCATCGTGGTGGGCGAGTCGGTCCAATGCATAGCGAACGATTTCCTGGTCGGTACGGTTGGCGAAGGCGTGGGGGACTTTTAACAGGTTTTCCGGGTGATTGGCCGCTTCGTCGAGTTGCTGCGGCGTAGGTGCGGCGTCGATTGGCAAATCACTGGCGGCCATTTGGGCGGTGGCCACATCGCCGCGAAACATGGCCTGTTGCAAGCGTTGCCAGGTGGAATCAGTGTTTAACATGTGGTCTGCCGCTAGGGCATCGAAATACTGGTTGCAGGTGGCAGGAAGCATTGTGCCTGCGCGCCAGAGCGCTAGTGCCTCGGCAGGCGGGATGGCGCCATGTAGCACGTGATCGGCCTGCCATGCATCGCATTGCAAGCCTTTATCCATGGTTAGCGTGCTATAGCTGGCCATGAATGCCGCCCAGTTTTGCTGGGAAGCGAGTTGGCGTAACCAGTCATTGCGCAAACTGGTAGCCAGAGGTGAATCGGCATGACGATTGATGAAGTCATTGATGTCTGCCGGGGTGGCGTTACTGAGCCGCAAACTTAATTGCCAATATTCAACCCATGACACCAGAATGGAGTCTTGCAGTCGGGTGGCGTATTCATCCAGTTTGTCGGCATTGCCAGCGCGGAAAGCGGCACGTGCGGCCAGAAAATCGGATGTTTCATCGGCGTACGCTTGGTGACTCGTGAGCAGGACGGCGAGAAAAACGGTGAGGCAGGCGATAAAGTAACGCATGGCGATGGATGTTAAGATGATTGTCAGGCCAAAAACAGTCGGTAAGCGATGTTGTCGGTTTCATCCTGCCAGGGGTATCCCAGCGCATCAAGCGACGCAGTCAAGTTAGTGTATTGCTCGGGCGGCACTTGAATGCCGGTTAGCACCCGTCCGTAATCGGCGCCATGATTGCGGTAATGGAACAGACTGATGTTCCAGCGTTCGCCGAGCGTGTTCAAAAACTGCATCAGTGCACCGGGACGTTCGGGAAATTCAAAGCGGTAAATACGTTCATTTTTGGCCTGTGGCGCGTGTCCACCGACCAGATGGCGGACATGCAGTTTGGCCATTTCGTTGTCAGTAAGGTCTATCGCGGTGAGTTTTTCCTGATGCAAGCGGCTAATCAATGCGCTAACCGAGTCACCGCCGGTGATTTGCAGGCCGACGAACACATGGGCTGCCTGTTGGTCGGCATAGCGGTAATTGAACTCAGTGATGTTACGGGTGCCGAGCAGGGAGCAAAAGGTTTTGAAGCTGCCGGGGCGTTCGGGGATGGTCACGGCCAGGATGGCTTCTCGACGTTCGCCAAGTTCGGCACGTTCTGCGACGTGGCGCAACCGGTCAAAATTCATGTTGGCGCCACTGGCGATGGCGATGACGGTGGCGTTGCTCAATTGTTCGCGGGCGCACCACAGCTTGGCTCCGGCGACGGATAGTGCGCCGGAAGGCTCCAGAATGGAGCGGGTGTCTTCGAATACATCTTTGATGGCGGCACAGATGGCGTCATTGTTCACCCGCAAGACTTCGTCAACGTATTGCTGTGCCAGACGGAAGGTTTCTTCACCGACCTGTTTGACGGCGACACCATCGGCAAATATACCGACCTGTGGCAACAGGACACGTTGCCCGGCAGCCAAGGATTGCGCCATGGCGTCGGCGTCTTCCGGTTCGACACCGATGATTTTGATGCCGGGTTTGAGTCGTTTGATGTAGGCTGCTATGCCGGCAATCAGCCCGCCGCCGCCCACAGGGATGAAGATGGCATCAATCGGGGCGCTGTGCTGACGCAGGATTTCCATGGCAATGGTACCCTGACCGGCAATTACAGCAGGATCATCATACGGATGGACATAGGTAGCACCGGTTTTGGCAGCCAGTTGCAGCGCGTAAGCATAGGCATCGTCGTAGGTATCACCGTGGAGGATGGTTTCGGCACCCCGTGCGCGTACGGCTTGAACCTTGATTTGTGGTGTCGGGGTGGGCATGACGATGGTGGCATGGCAACCGAGTTTTTGCGCAGCCAGTGCGACGCCTTGAGCATGGTTGCCTGCTGAAGCGGTAATGACGCCAGCAGCCAGAGCATCGGCAGATAGGCCAGCCATTTTGTTATAGGCACCACGCAATTTGAAGGCAAAAACTGGTTGCAGATCTTCGCGTTTGAGCCAGATATGGTTGCCCATGCGGGCGGACAGGTTAGGTGCACGTTCCAGTGGGGATTCGTGGGCGACTTCATACACGCGGGCAGTGAGAATGGCAGTCAGGTAGTCGTAATCTGGATATTGCATGGCTTTGGTTGTTTGCTGGCGAAGAGACGGTGGTTGAATAAAAACGCTGATAATACCGACAAGGTTATCAGACCTGATGGATTTGTGGAAATGTGATTTTGGCGGTATCCTTCGCAGGAGAATCTTTCAATTTATGTTGTGGGGATGACAGATGGATCAGAATGCCATGAAACAGGCAGTGGCGCGTGCGGCGATTGCGTTCGTGCCACAAGGTATCATTGGGGTGGGAACAGGGTCTACTGCCAATTTTTTTATTGATGAGTTGGCAAAAATCAAGGGGAAAATTGATGGCGCAGTCGCCAGTTCTGAAGCCACGGCACAGCGTTTGCGCGGCCACGGTATTCCGGTGCTGGATTTGAATGCGGTCGGCGAGATGGATGTTTATGTCGATGGTGCAGATGAAATTACTCGCCATCTGCACATGATTAAAGGCGGCGGTGGCGCATTGACACGGGAAAAGATCGTGGCAGCGAGCAGTCGGCAATTCATTTGTCTGGCAGACGAGACCAAGTTGGTCGATGTGCTGGGGCAATTTCCTCTGCCGGTGGAAGTCATTCCGATGGCGCGTGGTTACGTTGCACGGCAGTTGGTCAAGCTGGGTGGGCAACCAGTATTACGGGAAGGATTTTTGACCGACAATGGCAATGTGATTCTGGATGTGGTGGGATTGAGTATCCTGAATCCGCCAGAGATGGAAACCATGCTCAACCAGATCGTCGGCGTGGTGACGAACGGTTTGTTTGCGCACCGACCAGCAGATATTCTGATATTGGGACGGCAGACCGGGGTTGAAGTATTGCGCGCAGTTTGACTGTTTCGGCGCGCGGTCATGAGAGAATAAATCGGTCGCGTCTCAGGAAGCCCCGTCAGCAGGCTGTTCGTCATTGTCGTCGTCCGGATGGCAAGTTGCACTAGTGATGCTGTAGCGCTCTTCTGCCCACGCACCCAGGTCTGCGGTGCGGCAGCGTTTGGAACAAAACGGTCGATATGGGTTGTTGGTATCCCAGATAACGTCACGTCGGCAGGTTGGGCAGGCAACGATGCGAATTGTCATATTTGGCATAGACATAACTGAAATTCTATATCGGGTGTGACGGTATTGCTGGTGTCAGTGGACAAGGTGGATACAAAACGAATGGTGATGGCGTGCCGACTGGCGCTGACTTCC
>JAJYGL010000286.1 GCA_021790625.1 Pseudomonadota bacterium
AACCTTCGAAGGCAGAGCCGTCAGATTTACAGTCTGATCCCTTTGACCGCTCGGGAACCCCTCCAAAACAAGCCGACAATTATCTTACAATTGTATTCATTCGTCAAACATTAAAACGAAAATGCAGGACATCGCCATCACGAACCGTATAGTCTTTGCCTTCCAGACGCATTTTCCCTGCTTCGCGAGCGCCTTGCTCACCTTTGCACGCCACAAAGTCGGCGTAGGCGATGACTTCTGCCCGAATAAATCCTCGCTCGAAATCGCTATGAATGACACCGGCAGCTTGTGGCGCACTACTACCCCGATGGATGGTCCAGGCACGCACCTCTTTCACGCCTGCGGTAAAATATGTTTCCAGCCCAAGCAATTCGTAAGCCGCACGAATGAGTCGATTCAATCCGGGTTCACTAAACCCCAGGTCGGCAAGAAACAGGGATTTATCTGCTTCATCCATGTCCACCATTTCCGCCTCCAGCGCAGCGCAGATCACAACGACCGGCGCACCTTCCTGCGCAGCATATTCGCGCACCCGCTCCAGCAATGGATTATTTTCGAAGCCATTCTCCGCCACATTTGCTGCGTACAGCACGGGTTTATCCGTCAACAGGCACAACGGCTTGAGCAAATCTCTCGACTCATCGTCCAACGTCAATGCATGGGCAGGCTTGCCCGTGTCGAGCCATTTCCTCACCACTTCCAGCAATTCGAGCATTTTGATGGACAGTTTATCGCCAGCACGCGCTGTTTTCTGAAAACGCGGCACTGCTTTTTCCAGTGTCGTCAAATCCGCCAGCGCCAATTCAGTCTGAATGGTTTCGATATCTGCAATCGGGTCAACCTTACCCGCCACATGCACGACATTGTCATCTTCAAAACAGCGCACCACATGCATGATGGCGTCGGTTTCCCGGATATTGGCCAAAAACTGGTTACCCAACCCCTCGCCTTTCGACGCACCCGCCACTAGCCCTGCGATATCAACAAATTCAACAACCGCAGGCAGCACCCGTTCCGGTTTGACAATGTCTGCCAGCAAGGAGAGCCGCGAATCCGGAACCTCAACCACACCCGTATTCGGCTCTATGGTGCAGAACGGATAATTCTCGGCGGCAATGCCTGCTTTGGTCAACGCATTGAACAGGGTAGATTTCCCTACATTGGGCAAGCCAACGATGCCACACTTGAGACTCATGAGCCATTTTCCCCTGTATGCAGATTTTTCATTGCCGTGGCAAAATCGCCGCGCAACAACTGAGGCAGCACGGACAACGCACGTGCCATGCCCGTTTCAATCATGACCATCTCATCGGCGCGTGGCGGGTGAAGCACCCACGCTGCCACAGCGTCCCGATGTCCGGGATGTCCGATACCAAGGCGCAGACGCCAGAACTGAGGGGTCCCCAATTGCGCCACGATATCCTTTAATCCATTGTGCCCACCATGCCCACCACCCTGCTTCAGGCGGGCTATACCTGGCAACAAATCCAATTCATCATGCACAACCAGAATTTCGCCGGCGTCAATCCGGTAAAACCGACTCAGTGCTGCGACTGCTTTGCCACTCAGATTCATGAATGTTTGCGGTAACATGACATGCATCATCGGCCCCGTACCAGCAGCATTTTCGCCCACATCGACAACAGCGTGCCCTGCCACGGCAAAAAAACGGGGTTCCGGTGCCAGCGCCATGTGCAAAGCATCCGCACAACGCGTTGCCCACCAGAACCCTGCATTGTGTCGGGTGCGGGCATACGCATTACCCGGATTACCCAACCCGACAATCAGCCGAATCGACACAAAAAACCGCCGAATCAGGCTTCTGTTTCTTCACTTACCGCGCCGCGTGGCAACACCATGGTCGCCACGACAGCATTTTCACCACGTTGCACACAGACAGCCTCAACACCGGCAGGCATGACCAGATCGCTGACGTGAATGGAATGTCCCGCCACCAACTGCCCCAGATCGACCTCGATGAATTCAGGCAAGTCAGCAGGCAGGCAAGACACTTCCAGTTCGGTCATCACGTGACTGACTTTACCGCCGGACAATTTTACGCCGGGCGCGATATCTGCATTCACAAAATGCAGCGGCACGCTGACATGCAGTTTGTGTTCGCTATCGACACGCTGTAAATCGATATGTTGCACTTCCTGACGGAATGGGTGCATGACAAAATCACGCAGTACCACAGTTTCCAGTTTTCCATCCAGATTCAGCGTCAGCACCGATGCGTGAAACGCCTCGCGTTTCAACGCATGAAACAAGGAGTTATGATTCACTTCAATGCTGACAGCCGGCAAATTTCCGCCATATAACACGCCTGGTGTTTTACCACTACGACGCAGGCGGCGGCTCGCACCCTTACCCTGTACGTCACGTTTTTGTGCAATCAGTTCCATCTTGACCTCTTTCAAGTTATGGCAGGCACCACGCCCACCTTTGTTTTCCGTCACCCGCGACCAAGCAACGAACCCTACGTTCACTCCATAAACAGCGAGCTGACCGAATCCTCATTACTGATGCGACGTATCGTTTCGGCAAGCAAACCCGCCACCGACAATTGACGAATACGCGAACTGGTCTTGGCATCTTCACGCAACGGGATGGTGTCGGTCACCACCAGTTCATCCAGCGCCGACTGGTTGATACGCTGTACTGCGGTACCCGACAACACCGGATGCGTGCAATACGCCAGTACGCGACGTGCGCCACGAT
Organism: Pseudomonadota bacterium; assembly: GCA_021790625.1. Lineage (GTDB taxonomy): Bacteria > Pseudomonadota > Gammaproteobacteria > Burkholderiales > Sulfuriferulaceae > Sulfuriferula. Next base: position 2,722 of record JAJYGL010000286.1, read on the forward strand.
CTTTCAGCGCCTGCGCCGCTTCGCACAATGTGTTGGCAGTATCCACCATGTCATCCATGATGATACAGGTCCGGTTGCTGACATCACCAATGATGTTCATCACCTTCGCCACATTCGGACGTGGACGACGTTTATCGATGATAGCCAGGTCGGACTCCAACCGTTTGGCCAGCGCTCGCGCCCGCACCACACCACCGATATCCGGCGAGACCACAATCAAATCCGGATAGGATTGCTGCCACACATCGCCAAGCAGAATAGGCGATGCATAAATATTATCAACCGGAATATCAAAAAAACCTTGTATTTGATCGGCGTGCAGATCCATGGTCAACAACCGGTCAATACCCGCGCTCGTCAACATGTTGGCCACTACCTTCGCGGTAATCGCCACTCGCGCCGAACGTGGTCGCCTGTCTTGTCTGGCGTACCCGAAATACGGAATCGCCGCCGTAATGCGACCAGCAGACGCCCGACGCAAAGCATCGACGATGACCATGATTTCCATCAGGCTATCATTCGTGGGCGCGCAGGTTGACTGCAACACAAACACATCTTTGCCGCGCACGTGCTCCAGCAGTTCGACCATGACTTCGCCATCGGAGAACCGTGCCACGGTTGCCCGCCCCAGATGAATGTTGAGGTGACGCACCACATCTTCCGCCAACCGGGGATTCGCGTTCCCGGCAAACACCATCAGACCTTCAAATCCCACGCCGTTCCCCACGAGGTTCAAGCAATCACTCACGCAAAAAAACAAAGCGTGTAACCCTGCTACACGCTTTGCTCACTACCATTCCTGGCAGGGGAGGCAGGGATCGAACCTGCGAATGTCGGAATCAAAATCCGATGCCTTACCACTTGGCGACTCCCCTGTACTTGACCTGCCAAACATCAGCCGTCGCCAACCCAATCGCGCAATGGATGCTGCGCCAAACCTTGCGCAACCACTCCATACATGTAACCCGGCAACTGCGACAAAACATACCTGGCCTCATCCTCGCGCTCAAATGTCGCAAAAACGCACGCTCCCGACCCGGTCATGCGCGCCGCAGCGTGCTGCTCAAGCCATTTTATCGCCTCTTCAACCTGTGGATATCGTTGACAGACCACAGCTTGAAGATCATTACGCGTATCATGCCACAACCAGCGACCCAGCCCGGCAAACGACGTACCATCCACTGTTTCGCCCACTGTTTCGCCAGTTTTCAGTCTCTGTTCCTGACGCAACAAACGCCGAAATCCGACGGCATCAGGAAAGTCGAGCATGTTAATACTTTTGCTATCCCGTGTCAATTCTGGATGTGAAAAAATCGCTACTGTCGATACTTGCACGTCTGGCACAAGAACGACATACCATGCTTGCGGCAAGGCAATCGCGCTCAATTGCTCGCCTACGCCTTGTGCAAACGCATTTTGCCCAAACACAAAAACAGGCACGTCCGCCCCCAGACGAAGGGCGAGCTGCTGCAAACGGCTGCGCGACCAACCAAGGCGCCAGAGACGATTGAGCGCCAATAACGTAGAGGCCGCATCGGAACTTCCTCCACCCAACCCGCCCCCCATGGGCAAGTGTTTTTCAACCCGGATATCAACCCCTAACGATACGCCGGACTCACTTTGCAACAATCGGGCGGCGCGCACACATAAATCCTGCTCTGGTGCCACGCCTGGCACGTCATTGATCCGTGACACTTGCCCGTCATCACGCACGGAAAACGACAGATAATCATTAAAATCAATCAGCTGAAAAAACGACTCCAGCACATGATAACCATCCGGCCGCCTACCCAATACATGTAAAAACAGATTTAGCTTGGCGGGCGCCGGAACCCGCACCCATTCTGTCACCAAGATACCCCTCGCCAGTCACTCACCAGCAACCGCCCTGACACACCCTCTCCGGCAAAATCCAGCCTACCCGGCAAGGAGTGTCCGGCCCATTCCTGCCAGCGCACAAAATGCACCGACCAGCCAGCCTGCTGCAGCTCCAGTTCGTTATTGTTCCACCTGACCTGAAAAGGAATATCCGGTTGCGCCGCGCCAGCGACCCAATAATGCAGTGACTGCAAAGGCAATTTCCAGCCCAGCCATTGCACGGACAACGCATCCATACTGCTCGCGGGATGCGAATGACCAGTGTCGTCCACCCATCGCACCGTTTCACCCTCACGAATCAACACGCCTTCAGTCTGCCCCAGCGGGGAAGACACCGTCAATTCATCATGCTGTCCGTCATGCAGCCAATGCACATGTACCTGCCCTG
>JAJYGL010000112.1 GCA_021790625.1 Pseudomonadota bacterium
TGGCGGTGCAGCAACGGGTGGAGAAACTGAAAGGACCGATTCTGTGCCTGGTTGGACCTCCCGGCGTGGGAAAAACGTCGTTGGGGCAATCCATCGCCAAGGCAACCAACCGGAAGTTCGTGCGCATGGCTTTGGGTGGTGTGCGTGATGAATCCGAGATTCGTGGCCATCGTCGGACTTATATCGGCTCGATGCCGGGCAAGATTTTACAGAGCATGAGCAAGGTTGGCGTTCGCAACCCTCTGTTTTTGCTGGATGAAGTGGACAAGATGGGGCAGGATTTTCGTGGCGATCCGTCGTCAGCCCTGCTAGAAGTGCTTGATCCGGAACAGAATCACACGTTTTCTGATCATTACATCGAGGTGGATTTTGATTTGTCGGATGTCATGTTTGTGGCAACTGCCAATTCGTTCAACATTCCCGCCCCATTGATGGACAGAATGGAGATGATTCGCCTGTCGGGTTACACCGAGGATGAGAAAGTCAGCATTGCGGAACGTTATCTGGTGCCGAAACAGATCAAGGCAAACGGCCTGAAGGCAGACGAATGCGTGATTGCCGAGAGCGCTTTGCGCGATATCGTGCGTTATTACACCCGTGAGGCTGGCGTGCGTAACCTGGACAGGGATATTGCCAAAATCTGCCGTAAGGTGGTGACAGCATTGTTGACCCAGTCTGGCAAATTGAAAAAAATCACGGTCAATGCACGCAATCTGGAAAAATATCTGGGTGTGCGACGCTTTACCTATGGCATGGCTGAAGAACGTAATCAGGTCGGTCAGGTCACGGGGTTGGCGTGGACGGAAGTCGGCGGCGAGTTGTTGACGATCGAAGCAGCATTGATGCCAGGCAAAGGTAATATGATTACGACCGGACAGTTGGGCGACGTGATGCAGGAATCGGTGAAGGCAGCCCTGTCTGTGGTGCGTAGCCGTTCGCAGGCGCTCGGTATTCATCAGGATATGTTCCAGAAGTATGATGTGCATATCCATTTGCCGGAGGGCGCCACACCCAAAGATGGGCCGAGCGCCGGTATTGGCCTGTGTACGGCGTTGGTGTCGGTAATGACCAATATTCCTGTGCGCGCGGATGTTGCCATGACGGGCGAAATTACCTTGCGTGGCGAAGTGTTGCCGATTGGTGGATTGAAAGAGAAGCTGCTGGCTGCCCTGCGTGGCGGCATCAAGACAGTGCTCATTCCGCAGGAGAATGTGCGCGATTTGAGTGAAATGCCGGACAACATTAAAAATCGTCTCGACATTCAGCCAGTCAAGTGGATCGATCAGGTATTGCAGCGCGTGCTGGAGCGCCAGCCCGAACCCTTGCCAGAGCCTGTATTGGCGCCACAGGAAGTGGTTGTTGAAGCGTTGGCGGTTGCGGTACCTGAAACTGAATCTGTTGCAGTCAAGCATTAGGGAGGCGTCCATTCCGTCTTTTTGATGTTATTTGGTTCGCCATGCCTGTTGTAATACTGCAGGTATGGCGCGTTAAATCCGACACATCAGATTCGACACATCAGATTCGGCAAACTCCTGGTGTTGGTCAATCGAGTTTTCGGAATCGGATATTTTTCGGGTAGATGATGCCCGGACAGAGGCTTGAATGGGTAAAGTGCATATAAATAGAGCAAAACAGTCGATTTTACTTGACAGCTGAATTTGCCCCTTGCTATAAAGCCAACTGCGGTACTTGTTTGAACATTAACACAAAGGGGAAACACGTGAACAAATCGGAATTGGTGGACATGATTGCACAGTCGGCAGATTTGACAAAGGCACAGGCTGCACGCGCACTTGATGGTACGCTGGAGGCTATTGTGACATCATTGAAAAATGGTCAGGAAGTCAGCTTGGTAGGTTTTGGTTCGTTTTATGTGGGCGAACGTGCCGAGCGTGAAGGGCGCAATCCTGCCACGGGCGCTGCCATTAAGATTCAGGCAGCCAAGGTTCCCAAATTTCGTGCTGGTAAAATCCTGAAAGATGCGGTAAACTGACGCGCTTTCGGGTGCTTAGCTCAGTTGGTAGAGCGTCGCCCTTACAAGGCGAATGTCGGGGGTTCGAACCCCTCAGCACCCACCAGAAATACGAAAAAAGCACTGATAATTCAGTGCTTTTTGTGTTTTTGCCGTGCCGGGTTTCGAAACGCGGGATGTATTCTTTTACTTTGGGAGCTTTTATTTCCATCTGGTCAAGGCGCTTTGCTGGAATAAACTGGTCACCCTTACTGGTTGCAGAGAGAAGAAAATGGCAGAAAGCCCTGACGGAAAAATCTTGACCGTTTATCATCGTAGTCGTGACGCTGTCATGCAGTACGTCTACCCAGTGGTATCCCGCCGTTCCGATGGCGTGTCTGTGGGTATCAATCTGAATACCAATCATGCTTGCAATTGGCACTGTGCTTATTGTCAGGTGCCGGATTTGCAGCGCGGTAGTGCGCCACCAGTTGATTTGCCACTGCTTGCCCAGGAATTGCGCGCTATGTTGACACAGTTGATGCACGGTGACTTCATGCAACGGCGGGTGCCGGAACAGATGCGCGTTGTGCGCGATATTGCGTTTTCTGGTGACGGTGAACCGACCAGCGCGCACGAGTTTGCCGATGCAATTGCATTGGTAGCGCAGATTCGCGCGGAGTTCGGTTTGAATGAGACAGTGGCTATTCGCGTCATCAGTAACGGCAGTTTGGTAGATAAATCGTGGGTACAGGACGGATTGCGTGTTTTGGCGGCGCAGCGCGGCGGCGAGTTGTGGTTCAAAATGGATAGCGTGACGCCCGCAGGTTTGCGTCGCATGAATGGTACGCGCATGTCGCCATCGCGCTTGCAGAATAATTTGCGCCTCGCAGCCGGGCTGTGCCCGACCTGGATACAGACTTGCGTGCTGGCATGGGATGGCAAACCACCATCGTCAGTCGAGCAGGAAAGCTGGCTGGCGGCAGTTGCCGGATTGATGGACAGTGGTGTGCGTGGGGTGCTGTTGTATGGTTTGGCGCGTCCTTCCATGCAGGAAGCCGCCCCTCATTTGTCTGCCTTGCCGGGATCCTGGCTGGAAGCGTATGCAGAAAAAATTCGGGCATTGGGTTTGCCGGTCAAGGTGTTCGCATGATTTATGGCTTGGGTACGGATATTGTCAATGTGGCGCGACTGGATAGAATGTGGCAGCGCCACGGCGTGCGCGCGCTGGAACGTTTGCTGGCGGTACAAGAGCAGAAAGAAGTACCGCATGCGGGTGACGTGGGACGGTTTCTGGCCAAGCGGTTTGCAGCCAAAGAAGCGTTCGCCAAGGCGGCGGGAACCGGTTTGCGTCCACCGGTACAGTTGACAGACATCATGGTGACCCATGACGAGATGGGCAAGCCGGCGCTGGCGTTCTCCCCGGCATTGCAGAATTGGCTCGCCCATCGTGGTGTGATGCGTTGGCATGTGTCCATTAGCGACGAGCGCGAGATGGTCGTGGCGACGGTCATTTTGGAGGGTGTATGAGTCTTGGTCCTGTGATGCTCGATATGATCGGGCTGGAACTGGTTGCCGAAGACGTCATGCGTCTGCAGCATCCATTGGTCGGTGGTGTGATTCTGTTTGCGCGTAATTATGCCTCGCCAACACAACTGGACGCGCTGGTAGCAGCGATTCGTGAAGTGCGGCCGCATATTTTGATTGCAACGGATCATGAAGGCGGCCGGGTGCAGCGCTTTCGGGACGGGTTTACCCTGTTGCCAGCCATGCAGGTGTTGGGACAGTTGCATGACCAGCATCCGGCGCGTGCCCTGCAGATGGCGCGCTCGTGTGGTTATGTGCTGGCCGCAGAATTGCGTGCTCATGGCGTTGATTTCAGTTTTGCACCGGTGCTGGATCTGGATTATGGACGGTCTACGGTGATTGGTAGCCGTGCCTTGCATGCGAACCCCTGGGTAGTGGGGGATTTGGCGCACGCTTTGATGATGGGGATGCGCAGTGCGGGCATGGCAGCGGTGGCGAAGCATTTCCCCGGCCATGGTTTCGTGGAGGCAGATTCACATCAGCAATTGCCGGTTGATACGCGCACGTTAGACGATTTGCTGGCGGCAGACCTGTTGCCATACCGGCGTTTGATGGTCGATGGTTTGCCGGGCGTGATGCCAGCGCATGTGCGGTATGCCAAAGTTGATGAGCGGCCGGCTGGTTTTTCGCCTTTTTGGTTACAACAGGTGTTGCGGGGACGATTGGGGTTCGACGGTGCCATTATTAGCGATGACTTGTCGATGGCAGGTGCTGGCGTGGCTGGCGATGTGGTTGCGCGGGCACAGGCAGCGCTTGATGCTGGTTGTGATTTGATTCTGGTGTGTAACGATGGCGCGGCGGCTGACCGGGTGTTGACTGGTATTGTCTGGCAAAAAACCCCATTGGGCATTGCGCGCCGAGCTCATCTGCACGGACGTTTGCCGGCGGCAAACCGCACGCAATTACTGGAGCAGGCAGAATATGTGTCGGCACGACATGCTATTGCGGGTCTGGGGCATGACACGGCTGACTGGTGGGCGCAGGATGCGAGCAATAGCTGTGGCTTGAGCGGTGAAACATGATGACGAGCGATTGGCAGGATTGTCGTGCCTGCCCACGTCTGGCGGATTTTCTTGTCACGGTTCGGGAAAAATACCCGGATTATCATGCTGCGCCGGTAGCGGCGTTTGGCGATGAAAGCCCTTGGTTGCTGGTGATTGGATTGGCCCCTGGCCTGCACGGTGCGAACCGTACCGGACGTCCGTTTACCGGCGATTATGCGGGAGTGCTGTTGTATCAGACGTTGTATGATTTTGGCTTGTCCAGCGCGCCAGTATCACAGGATATGGCAGATGATTTGCAATTGCGTGGCTGTCGCATCACCAATGCGGTGAAATGCGTGCCGCCTGCCAACAAACCGGAACGCGCCGAGATTCGCCGTTGCAATACTTATTTGACGCAGGAGTTGGCTGTTTTGACAAAGCA
>JAJYGL010000247.1 GCA_021790625.1 Pseudomonadota bacterium
GGCTCGCCACTCCGAATTTTGTACTCGCTGGCGACATGTTCATGGAAAACACCACGCATTTCGGTTATCAAACCGTACCGGAAGCCGAAAAAGCTGCCAAGGTTGCTGACGTATTTCACTCCGTAGCAAGACGTTACGATCTGATGAATGACGTCATGTCGATGGGATTGCACCGCCTGTGGAAACAGTTCACCATCATCACCTCTGGCGTCCGCGCCGGCGATCGCGTCCTGGATGTTGCCGGTGGCACGGCTGATCTGGCGCGAGCGTGGCTGAAAAAAACCGGCCCGAGCGGTGAAGTCTGGCTCACGGATATCAACAGCTCCATGCTGACCGTGGGGCGAGACCGCTTGCTGAACGATGGCATGATCACGCCGGTGGCACAATGCGATGCCGAATATCTACCCTTTCCTGATGCTCACTTCGATTGCGTCAGCGTGGCATTCGGGTTGCGCAACATGACCCACAAAGAACGCGCACTGGCTGAAATGCACCGTGTCCTCCGCCCGGGCGGGCGATTGCTGGTACTGGAATTTTCCCGGATCAGTAAACCACTGGCTCCGGTGTATGATTTCTACTCTTTCCGTCTGTTGCCACTCATGGGCAAGCTCATCGCCAAAGATGCCGACAGCTACCAGTATCTGGCTGAATCCATTCGCATGCACCCGGATCAGGAAACCCTCAAAACCATGCTGCTGGATGCCGGTTTCGATACAGCCACTTACTACAACCTGACGGGCGGCATCGTCGCCCTGCACAAGGCAATCAAGTTCTAAGCCATGGTGACACGCCTGACCGCCCACGCCATACCAGGCGTTATCAACCATTTACTTGATAATGCGCCTTGGTTACGTCGCAGCGCCATCCAATTGGCGGACAGACCTGTTCAATTGACGCTCGCCGGCATTCCCTGCAACTGTGTGTTCGATTCATCCGGCAAGCTCACGATGACCGATGCCCCGCCACAAGCGAGCATTACCCTGGATATCATCCTCATGATACGCCTTGCCACGGGTGACATCCAGGCTCAGCGTGATGTCACGCTGCAAGGGGACAGCACGCTTGCCATCGAATTTGGTCAGTTGTTGGAACAATTGTCGTGGGACGCTGAAGCCGACCTCGCCCGCATCATCGGAGATGTTCCCGCCCGTTTTTTATCCCAGACCATTCGTCGAATCGCACACTGGAAACGGGACACCAGCTTCAGCAAGCTAACCAGTTTCATTGAATATCACCAAGAAGAATCGCTCCTGCTCGCCAAACGCTCACACCTGCAACGCTGGTCACACAGCGTGGACACGCTGCGCGATGACAGCGCCCGACTTGAAAAACGCATCGCGTTGCTGGAACAGCACGCCTGCTCTACAGCAATCGACTGATGCGCATCCATCGTCTGCTGACCATTCTGTGGGTAGCCGCACGTTTCGGGCTGGATGAATTTTTCTTGGGCCACGAAAAAGTCCGTGGCTTGCGCATCACCATCGGCATTCTACTATTCTGGCGCAATCTTTCTGCACCGCGTGCGGTTCGCCTGCGGCAAGCACTTGAAGCCCTGGGGCCTATTTTCGTCAAGTTTGGCCAGATGTTATCTACCCGGCGCGACCTCATGCCGCCCGACATTGCTGACGAACTGGCCAAACTGCAAGATCGCGTCCCTCCCTTTGCTGCAGAAGTCGTGCGCCAGACATTGCAACACGCCTATGGCAAACCAGCCGAACAAATTTTTACCGAATTTGACTGGACTCCCATTGCCAGCGCATCCATGGCGCAAGTGCATTTTGCTACGCTACGCGACGGCACGCCTGCCGCAGTCAAAGTGCTACGCCCTGGCATCGTGAATGTCATCGAACACGATCTTGGTTTGCTCGAAGCGGCTGCCATGCTGCTGGAAAGACTGCTCACCGACGGCAAACGTCTACGGCCACGCGAAGTAGTCAGCGAGTTTTCCAAGACCCTGCATGACGAACTCGATCTCATGCGTGAAGCCGCCAACTGCTCGCAACTGCGGCGCAACTTCACCCCACCCGTATTACTCGTCGTACCGGAAGTCTACTGGGATTATTGCGAATCCAGTGTCATGGTAATGGAACGCATGCAAGGCATCCCTATCAGCCAAAAACAACAACTCATCAAGCTTGGCATCGACATTAAAAAACTGGCACGCGATGGTGTGGAAATTTTCTTTACCCAAGTTTTTCGCGATGCGTTTTTTCATGCCGACATGCACCCCGGCAACATTCTGGTCAATACGCAAGGTCAATATATCGCTCTTGATTTCGGCATCATGGGAACATTGACCGAAGCGGACAAAAACTACTTGGCGCGTAACTTCCTGGCATTTTTTCGCCGCGATTACCGTGATGTGGCGCAAGCTCACGTCGATGCAGGCTGGACGCCTGCCAACACGCGCGTTGACGAATTTGAAGCCGCAATTCGCGCTGTCTGCGAACCGATTTTTGACCGCCCGCTAAAAGAAATTTCTTTCGGCAAAGTGTTGTTACGACTGTTTCAGACCTCGCGCCGCTTTCAGGTCGAAATTCAACCCCAGTTAGTGCTGCTGCAAAAAACCTTGCTCAACATCGAAGGCCTGGGGCGAGATCTGGACCCTGATCTCGACCTGTGGAAAACAGCCAAACCATATCTGGAACGCTGGATGAATGAACAAATGGGCTGGCGTGGTCTGTTGCGCAACCTGAAACATGAGACCCCTGGCTGGGCAACCACTCTGCCACAGTTACCACGACTGGTTCACGCACGACTGGACGCCCATCCGACGCAACAAAACGAGCTTCTGGAACGCCTGATTATCGAACAACGACGGACCCAATGGCTGTTGGGAGCAATACTCATTCTCTGCATATTAGGCATCAGCCTGTTTTTTATAACCGGTTGGACACCAATACCACAACAACATCCATAGACTTTACCACAGGAACATGAACATGCTGGTCTGGTTTGTCATTCTCTACCTCATCATCGCCATTGCCATCGGCCTGTACGCAGCAACCAAGGTGCACAACGCCCGCGATTACGTGGTTGCCGGCCGGGCATTGCCGCTATATATGGTCACGGCCACCGTGTTTGCCACCTGGTTCGGATCCGAAACCGTGCTCGGCACATCGGCCACTTTTTTGCAGGGCGGCCTGCGCGGTATCGTGGCTGATCCGTTTGGCGCCAGCCTGTGTCTGATTCTGGCCGGACTGTTTTTTGCGCGCAAGCTCTACCGCATGAATCTGCTCACCATTGGCGACTATTATCGGCTACGCTACAGTCGTACGGTGGAAACACTCACCGGCATGGCCATCGTCATCTCTTATCTGGGCTGGGTTTCCGCCCAAATCACGGCCATTGGCATGGTGTTTTCACTGGTCAGCAACAATCAGATCACAGCGCATGACGGTATGCTACTGGGGTCTGCCATCGTCCTCATCTATACGCTGTTTGGTGGCATGTGGTCGATCGCCCTGCACGATTTTCTGCAAATGAACATCATCTTGATCGGCATGCTCTACATCGGCTGGGTCATCAGTCATGATGCCGGTGGGGCAGGACACGTCATCGCGCATGCCAACGCTGCCGGCAAATTTGCATTCTGGCCACAAGCAACTGCACCGGATATCCTGGCCTTTGTGGGTGCCTGGGTCACCATGATGTTAGGCTCCATTCCACAACAGGACGTATTTCAACGTATCATGTCAGCCAAAAACGAACGTGTCGCCGTCCAAGGTTCGGTACTGGGCGGCGTCATGTATTTCGTGTTTGCTTTCATTCCGATTTTCCTCGCCTACTCCGCCACGCTGATTGATCCTGGCATGGTCAACGCGCTCATCGACAAACATCCCCAGCATATTTTGCCGCAGCTCATTCTGCACCATACGCCGATATTCGCTCAGATCATGTTTTTTGGCGCGCTACTGTCGTCCATCCTGAGCACAGCCAGCGCCACACTGCTTGCACCATCAATCACCTTCACTGAAAACGTCATCAAACCACTCATCGGCCACTGGGGTGAGCGCCATTTACTGCTGGTCATGCGCGGTGTCGTGGTCGGATTCGCCGGGCTGGTTGCCCTCTACGCACTGAATTCCAATGCCAGCATTTTCAACATGGTAGAAAACGCCTACAAAATAACGCTGGTCACAGCATTCGTCCCGTTAGCCAGTGGCCTGTACTGGAAACGCGCAACCAATCAGGGAGCGTTGTTATCTATGCTGGCTGGCGCCAGCAGTTGGATCTGGCTCGAAATCACCAACCCAAATGGCATGTGGCCACCTCAACTATTCGGTTTGGTCGCGGCGATTGTCGGCATGGTGATTGGTTCTCTGCTGCCCATCGTATTGCCGGGCAACCACCGTTCTGCCTGGCGCGAATGAAATACCGACCGCTATTCATTCTGGCTGTCGCCTATATCCTGCTTACCCCTTTTGCAGCCAATCGCCTTATCGCCTTGCTGGAACGCAGCCCGCCGATAACCCAACAGCAACTCATCACCGCTGACGCCATCGTTATTTTGGGCGGGGGAAGCCGCCGCTTTTCAGCCGAATATGGCGGCAGCACGCTCAATGGTACGACGCTCGAACGCCTGCGCTACGGTGCAAAACTATGGCGTGCGAGCCGATTGCCCATCGCCGTTAGCGGTGGTCACCCACGAGGCGGAACAGCAGAGGCCACGCTGATGCAACAAAGCCTGCGCGACGATTTTCATCTACCCACACAATGGGTCGAACCCCACTCTCGCACCACATGGGAGAACGCCCGTTTTACCCGCTGCCTGTTACCTGCCAACATCAGAACCATCGTTCTGGTCACCCATGCATGGCATATTCCCCGCGCACGCTATGCCTTTGAACAGGCTGGTTTTCACGTTATTCCAGCAGGAACAGGCTATGCCACACAAGGCATCTTTTCCTGGCATGATTTCACCCCGCAACTTGGCGCCCTGCAACGCCTG
>JAJYGL010000061.1 GCA_021790625.1 Pseudomonadota bacterium
CTGGTTTGCCCGCCGCTATCTGCCGATTGCTGCACGCAACGGCAATCTCATCAAAATCATCAGCGGTGTTGCTGTTGGTCACAAAGAAAAAGTGCTCCTGCTCGAAATCGGCCAGCAATGGGTCCTGATCGGCGTTGCTCCCGGACAAGTCAACCTGATTACCACACTGCCAACGCAACCAGATCTCGTCCCAACCGCTGCAGAAACGCCCCGGTTCAGTGACGCATTGAACCAACAATTGCAACGCTGGCATAAAAAAACCTGAAATTTACACTTATGTCACGACCAACCCGCCTTTTCATCCTGCTGTTACTTGCGCTGCTGCCCGGCATTGTACTGGCAGATAACACTACCCTACCCGCGCTCATCACATCTCCTGCTACAGGCGGCGGACAAACCTGGTCACTCAGCATTCAAACGCTGGTTTTCCTGACTTCGTTGTCTTTCTTGCCCGCCCTGCTATTGATGATGACCAGTTTTACCCGCATCATCATCGTCCTGTCACTATTACGACAAGCCCTGGGTCTGCAAACCACGCCACCCAATCAGGTATTGATCGGACTGGCGCTATTTCTGACCTTGTTCATCATGGGCCCTGTTTTCGACAAAGTCTATACCGTTGCCTGGCAACCCTTTACCAGTAACCAGATTGATTTCCAACAAGCCATCGACCGTGGCAGCGCGCCGCTAAAAACCTTTATGCTCCACCAAACCCGCCAATCTGACCTTGCCCTGTATGTCAAACTCTCGCACAGCCCCGCACTGCAAGGCCCGGAAGATGTGCCGATGCGTATCCTGGTGCCAGCATTTGCCACCAGTGAACTCAAAACCGCGTTCCAGATGGGTTTTGCCATCTTCATACCGTTTCTGGTTATTGATATGGTTGTCGCCAGCGTGCTGATGTCGATGGGTATGATGATGGTTGCCCCCTCCATCGTCTCGCTACCCTTCAAAATCATGTTATTTGTCCTGGTCGATGGCTGGCAACTGGTGTTGGGGTCGCTGGCACAGAGTTTTTATTAGTACGAAAGAAAACTCACAAGCGATAAATTTTTGATCCCTGTTCACGAACTGCAAACGCAATCTTTTTCAACAGCCTGCCACACTTCACCCAAGGATAATCCACCATGAGTCCTGAATCCGCACTCTCCTTTGGCCGCCACGCTGTGGAAATCACATTGATGCTATCCGCCCCGCTGTTACTGGCGGCGCTGGTGATTGGCCTTATCGTCAGTGTGTTTCAGGCTGCCACGCAAATCAATGAAATGACACTGAGTTTCATCCCGAAACTGATCGGGATACTGGTTACCCTCATTATTGCCGGCCCCTGGATGCTGTCCGTCATGCTGGATTACATGCGGGAAATTTTTTCCAATCTGTCCTCCTTCACCGGTTAAGTCGTATATACACCACATATACACCACGATGATCCGCTTTACCGACGTTCAACTCTACCATTGGGTAGCCAGCCTGCTCTGGCCACTCACCCGCGTATTGGGGCTGATCGGCAGCGCACCATTATTCAGTCAGGCCAATGTGCCGGTGGCAGAAAAAATCGGCCTTGGCATGTTGCTGACATTGGTCATGGCACCCAACCTGCCAGCCATGCCCGACATCGACCCCGCCTCGCTGCCCGGCCTCATGATTTTGACGCAACAGTTAATGATTGGCTTGATTATGGGCTTCATCATGAACATCATTTTCATGGCCATCGATCTTACCGCCACCTTGGGCAGCCTCACCATGGGATTGGGTTTCGCCAGTTTCTACGACCCACGAACGCAGGGCCAAAGCAGCGCCATCAACCAACTGTTTTCCATCATGACCATTCTGGTGTTTTTTCAGATCAATGGCCATCTGCTGCTCATCGCCGCACTCGCTGACAGTTTCACCCTTCTGCCCATCGGGCAATGGCCGTCACACGACATGCTATGGCAACTCGCCAACTGGAGCGGCATCCTGTTCACAGCCGGATTGCAACTCTCGCTCCCCATCGTCACTGCGCTGCTGATTACCAACCTCACACTGGGCATCCTCACCCGCGCCGCGCCGCAATTGAACCTGTTCGGTATCGGTTTTCCCGTTACCCTCGGCGTCGGTTTTGTCATGCTCCTGCTCTCACTCGACTACCTCGCCCGCCCGCTGCAAAACCTGCTCATGCAAGGGCTGACCTATACCCGCCAAATCTGGATCCACGCATAACCACAAGAAACGATAACGATCCTGGCAACAAAAAAGGGCGCCAAAGCGCCCCCTTTTTGTTGCTTCAATCCGCATCAAGCCAGATTCGAAAAACCGCTTTTGCGACGCATCGCCAAGAAACCCAACACCAGCGCAGAACCCATCAACCAAGCCGCTCCGGGCAAAGGAGTAGCGGATGGCGACGGGTCAATATTGTCAATCGCCAACGTGTCGCCAATGCTATTTTGACCCGCCTTATACGAAAATGCCACGGCATTCAGGTTGCTCCAGTCAAAATTCCAATAGGTGGGTCCCATCGGGTTGGTGGGCAATGCCGTCTGATCAACCTGCACAAGCGAATCATTCTCCAGCGCATAACCCGTCACTGTTACTGTGCCGCCGCAGCAAGTGCCCAACGCATCACCCGTCATATTGTTGACATCGGTAAAGTAAGCACTGCCAAATGTGAACGACGTGTGGCTACCGAAACCGGCCAATTGACTTGGGTCGGCAATGGTGGCGACATTGGTGCCGCTAACTGCAGCATTCATGTAATTCGTACCGGAAAAAGCCGCAGCGTTGGTGTTGACCACATTCATATTCACCCACTGCATACCACCATAACCATCGGGGATGCTCGCCACGCCACCAGATCCGGTGGACAGGCTGTCAAATCCCAAGGTATTGGCGTGCGCCTGCAACATCGGTAGCGCCAGCACCAGTGCCAGCATAAATTTTTTCATTTTTATCTCCCCCATTGAAGCTCGACCAACCTATGCAACGGCACTGCCACCATCGCTCATGAACTTTGCACAACGACCACCATATGTTCGGTAGTCATCATGGTGTCATAGTAATGTCAATCCCGCCCTACCACAATCACCTTTTCGGGTGATGGCAGTTATCAGTCAGGGAGCAGTAGCCAGACCATACTGCGGCCCTGTCAACGCGCCTGTACTCGCCCCGTTAATCAGAAAATCCAAGGTCTTGCCATAAAAAAACGGCATCCCGATATCGGCATCTGCATTGCCTGGAACGTTGATATCCACGTCGTCTATCGCCAGACTGGTAGACGGGATTTGTGCCGGATTGACCACCTGCATGCTCTGCGAGACAGTGCTCACCGTCCCTGCGTTGGGTGTCAACGACAGGGGATACGTCGTCAAAGACGCAGGGGTATAATTTCCGTTGCCATCGGTCGGTACATTGATCAATGGAACATAATAAAAATTCGACCCGCTGTCGATAAATGACGCGCCATAAGTCGTTCCCTGCAAAGTAACCGTGATATTACCGCTACTATCCGCTGCCAGCCATTGGAATCCGCTCGTTAAATTATCCGTTTGCGTTCCGATACCAAAGGTCAGCACACCTGTCGCCACCGTCGCGCCACCATTGGGTACGGCAGGCATTTGCAAGGTGACGCCATTTTTATCGACAGGAAAGTATGGCACCGGGTTACTGACCTGCTGGGTCGGTGTCAAGGTGTATGGTGCGCAGCTGCCGTTGGCACAGGTATAATACTGTTGGTTATCGTTGGTAAACAGACCAACGCCCAAAATACCATTTCCTCCGATGCCGGCCAGATTGCTTTCATCCGGTAAGCCTGTACCAGTACCAGTACAGGTACTGGGAATGGACGAACTGGAAATACCAGGCACTGCCGTATCGCCTACTATTTGCACCGGAAGCGAGCTCGCCGTCTCGCCATTCAATTGCACCGTCGCCGTCACCACGCTGCCCCACATAAAGCCATCCAGAAACGACACACACTCCGCCACGTTGCTACTACCATTTGCCGTTTCCGGAGTAAGGTTGCTCGAAAAGCCAGCAGGAAGGGCACTTTGCAGTACGCGTAAGCCATACGACCCGGTATCGACCACCACATGGTTGACCGTGGTGCAATTTGTAGCGCTGGCGCAGATTTTCACGCTGACATACGGCAAATTGACCGTTTGATACGCCGACAAAGAAGTATCTTGTTCCACGGTGACTGCCAACTGATTGGCAGCCAAAGTAGACGAAGGCAAAGAAGCCGATGGGGTACTGGTGATGCTTGTCGTTGGCGGCGGCGCACTCGTCGTATTGCTGCCACCACCACCTCCACCACCCCCGCCACAAGAAACCAGCGACAGGGTCAAAACACCCAGCGCGACTATCCGTCCATACGCGTTCATGGCTGCACCCCCAGCGTGCTCAGGTCAAGTCCCGCAGGCACCAATGTCGGCGCATACGCCGAGCCAAAATACGCGCGCATATGTCCACCGGAATGCGCAATCAGGCCGGTATTATTCACCATCACCGGTGCGTGCCGAAATGCCGGATTACGCGCCACCAATGCGGCACGATAGGTCGGGAAATAAGTCCCCAGCAATTGCGACAGGTCCGGCACGGTGGCGCCTGCCCAACGCAAGGCAAATACTGTGCCGTTGGCAGAAAATTCCTGCACTTCGACACCAGATGGCGTCAGCACGGTCTGGCTCACCACTCCGCTCGCAGGGGTAACCACGACGCTGCGCAACCGGTGCAACACCGTCACCGGCGTGCCATCCTGCGCCACTGAAGCCAATGTATCCCCCAAAGCGGCGTATGCGGTCGTCACTGCGCCCGCCATCATGACACCCGCCATCGATTTCACCACCTGCCAATACAAGCCATCAAGATTCACTTCGCTCTCCTTCCGATTCGCCCGTCA
>JAJYGL010000137.1 GCA_021790625.1 Pseudomonadota bacterium
GCGCCTGACAATGCTCAGGCGTACCAATGGTGATGCGCAGGTAAGGGGCAATCCGCGCTGGTTGACGAAAGTGTCGCACGAGGATGTTGTGTTCGCGCAACAACGCTGCCAACGGCGCACCATCTTCTGCTTCATGACGCACGAATACAAAATTGGCCTGCGATGGCAACACCGTGAAACCCCGCTCACTCAATTGCCGCGCCAGATAATCCCGCGTAGCCGCAATGGTGGCGCACGTGTGACGCAAATAGGCCTGATCCCGCACAGCAGCCAACGCGCCAATCTGCGCCAACCGTCCCAACGGATAGGAATTAAAACTGTCCTTGATTCGCACCAGACCGGCAATCAGATCTGGATGCCCAATGGCGTACCCTACCCGCAAACCTGCCAACGCATACGATTTTGACAAGGTACGCACTACCAGCAGATTCGGATGATCCGCCACCAGCACCACCGCGGATTCCGCACCAAAATCGACATACGCCTCATCTACCAGCACGACACTATCCGGATGCGCCCGCAATATTTTTTGCACTTCCATCAATGGCAAGGCCATACCGGTTGGTGCATTCGGATTCGGAAACACAATACCGCCGTTAGGCCGGGCAAAATCTTCCACAGCCAATGAAAAATCGTCCCGCAGAGGAATCGTTTCATAGGCAATACCATACAAACGGCAATACACCGGATAAAAACTGTAAGTCACGTCAGGAAACAGCACCGGCGCTTCATGCTGCAACAGGGCATGGAAGGCGTGCGCCAATACTTCATCCGAACCGTTGCCCACAAACACCTGTGCAGGCGTCACACCATGCAATTCGGCAACTGCCTCGCACAACGCACTACTGGCTGGATCGGGATATAAACGAAGCGTATCCAGCACAGTTTCCTGCAATGCCCGCTGAACAGCTGCACTGGGAGGATAGGGGTTTTCATTGGTATTAAGCTTGATGAGCCCCGCTACTTTTGGCTGCTCACCCGGCACGTAGGGCACCAGTTCGCGCGCCACCTGACTCCAGAATCGACTCATGATATATCCGGATTTCCGCTTTATGATGTCTTGTCCGTCATGCGCAACTCGGCCGAGCGGGCATGGGCAGTCAACCCTTCGCCATACGCCAGCGTGACAGCCACTTTGCCCAATGTATGCACTCCTTGTGACGACACCCGAATCAGGCTGCTACGTTTCTGAAAATCATACACACCAAGCGGGCTGGAAAAACGTGCCGTGCGCGAAGTCGGCAGCACATGATTTGGCCCTGCACAGTAATCTCCGAGTGATTCACAGGTATTCCGACCAATAAAAATCGCTCCGGCATGGCGCAACTTACTCACCCATATATCAGGATTATCTACCGACAACTCCAGATGCTCCGGCGCAATGTGGTTGGCGATTTCCATTGCCTCATCCAGATCACGCACCTTGACCAGCAATCCGCGATCACGCAATGCCGTTTCAATGACTGCACGGCGTGGCATATCCGGCAATAAACGCCGAATGCTGTCCTGCACAGCGCATAAAAATTCCGCATCCGGGCAAAGCAATATCGATTGCGCCAATTCATCATGCTCCGCCTGCGAAAACAGATCCATCGCAATCCAGTCCGCCGGCGTCTTGCCATCACAAATAATCAAAATCTCTGATGGCCCCGCCACCATGTCAATTCCGACCGTGCCGAATACCCGCCGCTTGGCAGCAGCGACATACGCATTGCCAGGACCCACGACTTTATCCACCTGCGGCACACTGTCCGTGCCATATGCCAACGCGCCGACAGCCTGCGCGCCACCAATGGCAAACACCCGGTCAACACCGACTATCGCTGCCGCTGCCAGTACCAGTTCATTTTGCACGCCATCTGGCGTGGGAACGACCATAATCAATTCACGCACACCCGCCACTTTAGCAGGCAAGGCATTCATTAATACTGAAGAGGGATAGGCTGCCTTGCCGCCCGGCACATACAGTCCAACCCTGTCCAATGCTGTCACCTGCTGACCCAGCATCGTGCCATCGGCTTCTTCGTATTGCCAGGAAACCATCAATTGTCGTTCATGATATGCACGAATACGCGCACTGGCCATTTCCAGCGCTTCCCGTTGCACAGCAGGAAGGTCATCCAATGCCTGTTGCAAGCGCTCGGGTGGCAGCGTCAGTGCCGCCATATCGGATGCATTCAGCCTGTCAAAACGACGGGTATATTCCAGCACCGCAGCGTCGCCTTCTTTACGCACCCTGCGCAAGATTTCCGCCACAGCAGACTCAATCGCCTCGTCCTGACCTTCTTCAAGCGCGAGACGATGATCCAACACCACCCAGAATCCGTCCATTCGGGTATCCAACTGCAACACATTCTGCAACATATTAGACATGACAATATAATGACAACTCAAGATTGGGAAAATTATACATGAAAAAACAGTGCGCCATCAGTCGAACTGCACGGATACGACAAACAGTCATGCCAAGCCACCCCGCCACACATGCAATTGACAATCATTTGCGTTAGAATGGGCGAACTACCCCCTTACTGCTCGCCCTTATCCTGCCGCCATGTCTGATAACAATGCTTTTACCATCGACCAGCTAATACTCGAACAACCTTTCGCCGGGCTGGGCGAAGACTTTTTTACCCTGACGCCGCCCGAAGGCCTGCCTTCACCACGATTGCTGCATTTTAACACCCGGGCAGCCGACCTTATCGGCCTGCCCGATGGCATCGCCAACCATCCGGACACCGTTGAATTTCTATCTGGCAATCGTCTTCCCGCCACGGCGCGACCGATTGCAACAATATACGCCGGGCATCAGTTTGGATATTACGTTCCTCAGCTGGGCGACGGTCGCGCCCTCTCCATCGGCGTCACCAACCACGCCACGCAAGGCAAGCAGGAACTGCAATTCAAAGGCAGCGGGCGCACACCTTTTTCCCGCTCTGGTGACGGGCGCGCCGTCGTGCGCTCCAGTCTGCGTGAATATCTGTGTTCAGAGGCCATGCACGGACTGGGCATCCCGACCACACGCGCACTGTCTCTTGTTGACAGTCCATTACCCGTATTCCGCGAAGGCACCGAAACCGCTGCTGTCATCATCCGGATTGCGCCCGGATTCATCCGCTTCGGTCATTTCGAATTATTCTATCACCGCAAGCAAACAAACCAATTACGCGCCTTGGCAGACTACGTCATCGCGCACCATTACCCGGAATTTGCCTCCGCGTCCGCCCCTTATACCGTTCTATTACAGGAAATCAGTCGCCGCACTGCCGTGTTGATGGCGCAATGGCAAGCGGTCGGCTTTACCCACGGCGTCATGAATACGGATAACATGTCAGTGCTAGGACTGACGCTGGACTACGGCCCTTTCGGTTTTCTCGATCGCTATGAGCCAGGTTTTGTATGTAACCATTCTGATGAAATGGGACGTTACGCGTTTGATCAGCAACCTGACATCGCTGGCTGGAATTTGTCACGTCTGGCACAGGCACTCTCACCATTAACGGGCGAAGCCGACGCACGCGACGCCTTGCAGGATTATCCGCGCCAATTTGCCAGCGCCTACATCAACCTCATGAGCGCTAAGCTCGGTCTCCCGGCACAAAAAGAAAATGTCAGTGTCATTCTGTCCATGCTGGAATTGTTGCACCGCAACCAGATTGACTACACCATCTTTCTGCGTCGTCTGTGCGATTTCGAGCCGGACACCAACGCCAGCAACGCGCCATTACGCGACCTGTTCATCAACCGTGCCGACTTTGACGCCTGGGCAACAGATTACCGCGCACTGCTTGCCCGTCACCCCCACCCGGATCGTCGGACTGCCATGCGTCAGGTCAACCCAAAATTCATTCTGCGCAATTATCTGGCCGAAAACGCCATCCGAATCGTCCGTGATGAAGGTGACACGACAGAAATCGACCGTTTGCTCACCATCCTGCATCATCCCTTCGACGAACACCCGACACTCGAACGTTACGCAGACCTGCCGCCCGACTGGGCGCAGGAATTATCACTCAGTTGCTCGTCGTGATCTGAGTCAATCCAGCCATATAAGGACGCAGCACGTCCGGGATGGTGACGCTGCCATCGGCTTGCTGGTAGTTCTCCAGCACCGCAACCAGCGTGCGCCCAACGGCCAAGCCAGACCCGTTCAGCGTATGCAGCAACTCGGTTTTACCTTGCATATTGCGAAAACGCGCCTGCATACGGCGCGCCTGAAACGCCTCGAAATTACTACATGACGAGATTTCCCGGTATGTCTGCTGTGCGGGCAACCACACTTCCAGATCATAAGTTTTGGCGGACGAAAATCCCATATCACGGGTGCAAAGCGCCATTTTACGATAGGGCAATTCCAGCGCCTGCAAAATCGCTTCGGCGTGCCCGGTCAATTGCTCCAACGCATCATAACTATCCTGCGGTTCCACCATCTGCACCAATTCGACCTTATCGAACTGATGCTGACGTATCATGCCGCGCACATCACGACCATAAGCGCCCGCTTCAGAACGAAAACAAGGCGTATGCGCCACAAATTTGAGTGGCAGGTGCTCACGCAACACGATTTCATCACGCACGAGATTGGTCACCGGAACTTCTGCGGTAGGAATCAAGCACAAACGTTCCATGCCAGCGCGCTGTACGTAAAACTGATCTTCCTCAAATTTCGGCAACTGTCCTGTACCATACAGCGACGCATCGTTAACCAGATATGGCACATATAATTCGGTATAACCGTGTTGCAAGGTATGCGTATCCAGCATGAACTGCGCCAGTGCCCGATGCAACCGCGCCAATTGCCCGCGCAACACGGTAAACCGTGCGCCCGACA
>JAJYGL010000284.1 GCA_021790625.1 Pseudomonadota bacterium
TTCCATTTCCTTTTTGTCAGAGGGAGACTTCGGACAGATTCGGCAACAGGCCTTTCAGAGTCCGCACTCCAACTTTATTATGGCCGACCATCATTTTGACGTGTTTCATCATGACAGATCAAGCATCATGCTAGTAAACCCAAACTCGCCCTAGCCGTCAAGCCATTTGTAAAAAATGTTTCATAAAATAGCCAGGGTAAGAACAAGGGTAAGAATAAGGCCATGCTGTGTTGCGTCCCTTTCAAACCGTGCAAAAAAAGTCCTCGACAGACCGGAAAAGTGAAAACCATAGGACGCTGATTGACAGTGCTAAGGCTCGGTTCTTGGATAGTAAAACGGACTGCCGGGTGTATATACTGGTAGCATATTCTGGGCGATTGTTTTGTGATATCTTTGTTACACGGTTACTTTGTACTAAAAACGGATATTGATTCCCATTTACTATTGCATTGGTTTGCCCTGTCGTCCACAATGATTGACCTCCCGTTAGTGCAACGGATGGACTTTTGGGGGCTGACCAGTATCTACTGTCACCTTGGCATAGCCGGGAAGTTTTCTGTCATGGTTAACGAGTAACTGACATGGATAAAAGGGACCTCAACAAAAAACGCCTGCAACTGGCCTTGGATGCGGCTGGCCTGGATCTTTGGGAAAACAATCTTGTTTCCGGCGAAGTCACCCGAAAAGCGACCAAAATATTCAAGGAACTGGGCTATAGCGATGAAGAATCCTTGGCTTATCTTGATGATCTTTTTGCGATCGTCCATCCAGACGATGTTTCCGTGATCAAGGCGGCGATGGATGCGCACTTGAACGGAATAACCGCGCAGTACCGTTGCGAATTCAGAGCGCGTTCCAAAGATGGTGCATGGGTCTGGTACGCGAACTATGGCAGAATTGTTGATTCTGAAGGTGGCTCTCACGGAGAGCGTTTTATTGGTGTGACATTCAATATTGATGACAGGAAACAGAAGGAAGTCTGGTTGGCGCTTCTCAACCGTAAACTCGCTGAACAGAATACGCTGCTATACAAAAGTGAAGCAACTCTGCTGGAATCCCAACTAATTGCCGGTCTTGGTGCCTACGAGCTGGATATTTCAAGCGGTTCCTGGAAAAGTTCGGTCGTGCTCGACAAGCTTTTTGGCATAGAAAAAACGTATGACCGATCCATTGCCGGATGGGAAGCCTTGCTGCATCCGGACGAACGTGCCATGTTGGTTGCGTATCTGAACGATGAAGTTATCGGTCAGGGTAAGAAATTTGATAAGGAATATCGCATTATTCGTCATAATGACAAAGTAGTGCGTTGGATGCATGGTTTGGGCAGGCTTGAATTTGATGCTCAAGGGCGTTGCGTGAAGATGCTTGGCACGATTCAAGATATCACCGAGCGCAAACATGCGGAGTCAATGCTTCGTGCCAGAGAAGCTCAGTTTGCAGCAATTTATCACAATGTTAACGATATTATTTTCGTTATTAACGTTGAACCCAACGATCAGTTTCGGTTTTTTTCGGTCAATCAACGGTTTATGACGGCAACCAGCCTGCCGGAAAACCAAATTGTCGGCAGACTGGTTTCCGAAGTGATTCCGGAACCGGGGCATACGCTCGCCATCGGAAAATACAAGGAGGCGATCAGGGATCATAAGGCCGTTTATTGGGAGGAAACTTCCGACTATCCCGCAGGCAAAAAAGTGGGTGAAATATGCGTTGTGCCAATGTTTGATCCGCACAGAAATTGTACCCAACTGATCGGAATGGTGCATGACATTACCGAACGAAAGCGGGCAGAAGAGCGCATCAAGCGTCTTGGCAACCTTTACAAGGCACTTAGCGAAGTCAATCAGGCGATCGTGCGCATGGAAACCGAAGAAACACTGTTTCCGCTGGTATGCAGAATGGCTGTGGATTTCGGGGAGCTCAAGATGGCCTGGATTGGTCAGAGAAATGAAGCAACAGAGATGATTGAGGTGGTAGCGAGTCATGGGAGTGGCGCCGATTATCTGAAGGAGGTCACGATATCCACGAACGCTGCAATACCCGAAGGGCAAGGTCCGGCAGGTGCTGCGTATCGAGAAAACAGAACCATTATCATTGACGATTTTCAGGAAAATGAAATTACCAAACCTTGGCACGACGCTGCCAGACACTTCGGGTGGAACAGTATTGGCGCTTTCCCGGTTCTTCGCGGAGGAAAGTCTTTCGCCCTGTTGGTGGTATATCACGAGGATAAGGATGCTTTTGACGATGAAGCAGTTAAACTTCTGGACGAAATGGTGCGCGACGTTTCGTTTGCACTGGACAGTTTTGACCGGGAAAAGCTGAGGCGAGAGACCCAGGCGAATCTTCTTGCCAGTGAACGTCATTTCAGGGCGTATTTCGAGCGATCAATGGTTGGAATGGCGGCAACCAGTGTCGCAAAAGGCATGCTGGAGGTCAACGATGCACTCTGCAAGACGCTGGGTTATTCGAAGGACGAGTTGATGGGCATGACTTGGGCGGAATTCACTTACCCGAGCGATCTGGAACTGAACGAGAGTCTGCTCAATCAAATTTTGCGGGGAACGCTTGATGAGTATGAACACGACGGGCGTTTAATCAGAAAGGACGGCGAAATCGTTTATGCGCATGTTGCCGTCCGCGCGGTGCGCAATGACGAAGGCGTTGTGGATTATTTCGTGACCATCATCAGTGATGTGACCGAGTCCAGGAACCAGCAGCGCCAACTCGAACGATTGGTTCATTATGATATGTTGACGGGTCTGTCCAACAGAGCGCTTCTTAACGACCGTCTTGAAATGGGGCTTGCGCAAGTCAAACGAACCGGAGGAAATCTCGCCGTATGTTTTATGGATCTCGACGGATTCAAGCCCGTCAATGACACTTTCGGCCATGAAGTCGGGGACGTCATGCTGATCGAAGTAGCCAAAAGAATCGTCGCGATTTCACGTGCCACCGATACCGTCGCCCGTCTGGGCGGGGACGAATTCGTTTTGCTCCTTCCTGACATCTCGGACAAGGAAGAGTGCAGACAGATGCTGTTGAGAATCATGGAGGCATTAAACCAACCATTTAATGTTAATGGTCACAACATACAGATATCGGCGAGCATAGGGGTTGCAATTTATCCTGGAGATGTCAACGATGGCGACAGCCTGATCCGCCATGCAGATCAGGCGATGTACATCGCCAAACAATTGGGACGCAACCGCATGCACTTCTTCGACGCCGCCAACGATCATCTGGCGCAGATTCGCTCCGAAGGGCTGTCAAGGGTGGAAATGGCAATGGAGAGCGGTGAACTGGTTTTATATTATCAGCCGAAAGTCAACATGCGCAGCGGTCGTGTGATCGGAGTGGAAGCGCTCATCCGATGGTTACATCCTCAGCGCGGACTGCTTCCGCCAAGCGAATTCATGCCCTTGATCGAAAACAGCGATTTTGAAATCAGACTTTCTGAATGGGTGATTTCAACAGCCTTGACACAGCTGGCTGCGTGGCGAAAAGAGGGAATCACCCTAACCGTCGGCGCGAATCTTCCCGCGCGCCATTTACAGTCACACGGCTTCACCGAATTTATCGCCTCTGCCGTTGCAAAACACAGCGATATGGAAGCAAATTCCTTTGAACTGGAAATACTTGAGACAGCAGCACTTGGCGACATGGGATCAGCGATACAGAAAATGCAGGGCTGCATCGCGCAAGGCGTACGTTTTTCCATCGATGATTTTGGCACGGGGTATGCCTCACTCGCTTACTTGCGGCGCCTGCCGGCGCACATGATTAAAATTGACCAGATTTTTGTTCGCGACATGCTGGATGACGAAGACGACCTGTCTATCGTCGAGGGCGTGATTGGCTTGGCCAAAGCGTTCAAAAAGGATGTTATCGCGGAAGGGGTGGAAACGATAGCCCACGGAGTGAAACTGTTGGATTTGGGTTGCGAACTCGCACAAGGTTACGGTATTGCTCGCCCCATGGAAGCAGGGCTTGTGCCTGACTGGGTCAGAAATTATCAGATCCCCGCTGACTGGAGCAGATGCTCAAAATAAACTCGGTTGGAGATGTTTTCCTTGGCAACTTAAATGCAAGGATGAGATAATTTTGGTAATTGGTCACCATGATCTTCCGCTTGGTCCCGATAGCGCCCACTTGGAATTGTCGGAAGCAGACATTCCTGCAAACTGAATCGATCCTTTTTTCATAAAATCGTCAATGCTCGGCATGGCCGAAATCCGGAATGCCCGGTTCCAAACTTCTCGAACAAGCACTTTTATCCTTTTTCCTTGTTGGTTAAAACCCTATCCACCGGCTTGAAAGCCATTGACCTCATTGTTGACTGGTGGCTCCAGTCGCGAGCATGCGCCGCAAGCGCTGTATCGCTGGGGAATCAAAGCCATTGTGGCGGAAAGTTTTGCCGAGATATTTGCGGGTAACTGCGTCATGCTTGGCATCCCTGCTGTCGTGGCGAGTAAAAGCGACATCGCCAAACTTCAGGCCATGACTGCTCAGAATTCCAATGTCGAGTTCTCGATTAATCTCCATGACATGACCGTTACTGCGGAAAATTTCAGCGTATCTGTGACCATGCCCGCAAGCAACCGAAAAACATTAGTAGAGGGTACTTGGGATTCGATCAGCATGATGCTCGAAAATGCTGATCGAGTGGAGACTGTTTCTGAGCGTCTGATTAACATGCTGGCTTGATTCTGTGCGCTAGCGTCCAGACGACAGGCCAAAATCGTTTCAGACTGCGACGGACACTCACCAAGGAG
>JAJYGL010000169.1:0-1336 GCA_021790625.1 Pseudomonadota bacterium
TGGAGATGCCCTTCGGCCCGTCCGAATTCACCCAGATCAACACTGACATCAACCCGATACTGGTACGCCGCGCCCTGCAACTGCTCGACCCGCAACCACACGAGCGTATCGCCGACATGTTCTGCGGTCTGGGAAACTTTACGCTGCCGATTGCCCGGTATGCCCAAAATGTACTCGGCATCGAAGGCAGCCATGATCTTGTCATTCGTGCGCAACAAAATGCGGATCACAACCTGATTTCCAATGCCGCCTTCGCCCACGCCGACCTGTTCAAGATGACCCCGGCATCGTGGCCAGCGCTGGGACATTTCGACAAGATGCTCATCGATCCGCCGCGCGACGGCGCACAAGCGCTCGTACAATCGTTGGGAAACAATGCCCCCCGGCGCATCGTGTACGTCTCCTGCAACCCCGCCACACTGGCACGCGATGCGGGCATTCTGGTACATGAAAAAGATTATCGGCTAATCAGCGCTGGTATTGCGAACATGTTTCCGCATACTGCACACGTCGAATCGCTCAGTCTGTTCGAGCGCAAAACAAATTGATTCAGATTTTCGCCTCGCGCACCAACCCTATCACCTGCTCCGCTGGCAGGTGCAACAACTCGCCGATATCCTGGTAATCGTCCGGCAACGCCGCATCTTCCCAGCCATTGGACAGATGCCGGCTCAGGTTGACGGACAACACCAATGTTCGCATTTGGCGCTCATGTGCCCAGTTACGCTCCATGAAATGGATCAACAATTCGGGTAATTGCCAGCTTTTTGCCAATTCGAGCTGCAAATCGGAAATTTTAAAACCCAGAATCCGCCGCTGCGCATCACGACTGCGTAATGTACTGTCCTGCAATTGCAATGCCCGCACCTGGGACATCTGTTCCGGGGCATGGCACCACAACAGAATTTCTGCAAAATTGTGCAGCAACGCGGCGACATGAATTTCATCAAAATGCAAATCCTTGAGCCGAATCGACCAGTCTCTGGCAAAATAGGCCGCTCTGGTTGCCTGTTGCACCGTGTGCAACAGGCCGATAATGGCAGCTGGTTGCGACTTCAGCACATCTTCCGCCAGTAACTCCGGCACCACTTTATCATAAAAGCCCTGCAAACCGATCATCATGAGTGCCTGCTCAACCTGTACCACCTCATCCACTTGTGAGCGACGCTTATTCTGCTGCAAATAACGCAACAGAATCAATGTCATCAGTGGGTCGTGCCGTAAAATGGTGGTCACGGTATGCACTTCATTATCCTGATCCCGTGCCGCGCGCAATTCTCGTGCCGTGCGTTTAAGTACAGGAACCGGTGCTTCACGCAAAAAATTTACCCAGTCA
>JAJYGL010000169.1:2183-4774 GCA_021790625.1 Pseudomonadota bacterium
TCCAGAAAAGCATTAAACTTGATTTCCGCGTTGCACAACACATCTGGATTCGGTGTGCGACCGGCGCGATATTCACGCAAAAAATGCGCAAAAACCCGTTCTTTATATTCAGTGCTAAAATTAACCGCCTCAATCTCGATACCAATGATATCTGCCACGGCCAACACATCCAGAAAATCCTGCCGGGCGGGACAATGCTCATCATCGGTATCTTCCCAGTTTTTCATGAACACGCCTGTTACATGATACCCCTGCTGCTTCAACAGCCAGGCCGTCACGCTAGAGTCCACCCCGCCAGACATTCCTACCACGACATGCTGCGCTGATGCGCCAGCAACTGGCTCAATCGATATCATGCAACACCTCCAGAGGTAAGCGCATGCCAGCAAGGTAATCCCGTATACAAGCCATTACCAACGGGCTGCGATGTTGTGCTGACAATGCGACCACTTCGTCCAGTGCCAACCAATGTGCCGCAATAATCCCGGTATCAAGATCGTGATCGGACACCTCTGCCAACAGTTCTCCTGTGAAAGCAAAACGCAGCCAGGTACGCTGGTTATCGGGTTGGTACCATTGATATACCCCCAGCAAATAATCCGGTACGATATGCCATGATGATTCTTCGAATGTTTCCCGCACCACCGCATCGAGCAACGATTCGCCCGGCTCGAGATGTCCTGCGGGCTGATTGAAACGAATGCCGGTTTCCGTCATTTCTTCCACCAGCAAGAAACGCCCCCCTCGTTCCAGCACGGCAGCGACGGTGACGTGTGGTTTCCATCTTTCCATATTTTTTTCCAAAGACGCCACCAACAAAAAAGGCAGGGATATCTCCCTGCCTTTCAGACCACTGATTGCCGAATTAATTGGCAGCAGGGGCAGCAGCAGGAGCAGCAGCTTTTTTGGCTTTTTTGGCAGCGTGATGCTTTTTAGCCTTGTGATGAGCTTTATGAGCAGCTTTGTGCTTGGCAGGAGCTGCGGCAGGAGCAGCAGCGTCAGCAGCAGGAGCAGCGTCAGCAGCCATGGCGGAGAAAGAAACAGCAGCGAAAGCAGCAATGATAAGACCAGACAGCAGTTTGTTCATGTTTACATCCTTAAAAAAATAATGGAGCACGATAATAAACCATTTTGCAACAGTGACACAACTTCGTTGTCGTCATGGCAAGTAACGCAACGCAAGCAAAACAGGTTGACAACCCACGACAATTTTTTTGCGTGCCAAGAACGAATATTGGTAAAACACCACGACAAACCGTTTGATCCACGACAGTGGTTTGACTTTTTCAGCCAGATTTGCAATCCTGTCTGGTCAACTTAATTCACCCCCCATTCACTTACCCTCATCAGGAATATATCGCCATGTCAGAACAAAACCCAGCAGACCAAACCACGTCATACCAGCATATCCAGATTCCGGAAACCGGCGAGGCGATTTATCTGAATACCGATGGTTCACTCACCGTGCCAAATCACCCCATCATCCCGTTCATCGAAGGCGACGGCACCGGTGCAGACATCACGCCCGTCATGCGCGCTGTGGTCGATGCTGCTGTCAGCAAAGCCTATGGCACTCAACGCAAGATTGCCTGGATGGAGATTTACGCAGGTGAAAAAGCCACACACGTGTATGGTGCCGACAACTGGCTGCCGGATGAAACCATTGAAGCCGTACGCGATTTCATCGTCTCCATCAAAGGCCCATTGACCACACCCATTTCTGGCGGCATTCGCTCACTCAATGTTGCCTTGCGTCAACAACTGGATTTGTATGTCTGCCTGCGTCCTGTACGTTATTTTGCTGGCGTCCCCAGTCCGGTCAAAGCACCAGAAAAAATTGACATGGTTATCTTCCGTGAAAATACCGAGGACATTTACGCCGGCATCGAATGGGAAGCCGAGAGCGCCGAAGCAAAACAGGTGATTGCCTGGCTGCAAACAGAAATGGCGGTCAAAAAGATTCGTTTCCCTGCGTCCTCGGCCATCGGCATCAAACCCGTCTCGATAGAAGGCAGTGAACGACTGATTCGGCGCGCCATTCAATATGCCATTGATCACCAACGTCGCTCCGTCACGCTGGTTCACAAAGGCAACATCATGAAATTCACCGAAGGTGGATTCAAGAAATGGGGTTACGAGCTGGCAAAACGTGAATTTGGCGCCGTTGAAATCGATGGCGGCCCCTGGTGCCAACTGCCAAACGGCATTGTCATCAAGGACGTTATCGCGGATGCCTTCCTGCAACAGATCTTACTGCGCCCGGATGAATACGACGTCATCGCCACACTGAACCTGAATGGTGATTATATTTCAGACGCACTGGCCGCTGAAGTCGGCGGCATCGGCATCGCGCCGGGCGCCAATCTCTCCGACACCGTGGCCATGTTCGAAGCCACGCATGGCACCGCGCCCAAATATGCCGGCAAGGATTATGTCAACCCGGGATCCATCATTCTGTCGGCCGAAATGATGTTGCGCCACATGGGCTGGAACGAAGCAGCAGATTGCATCATTCAGGGCATGTCCGGCGCCATCGCCAGCAAAACAGTCACCTATGACTTCGCCCGCTTGATGGAAAATGCCACCCAACT
>JAJYGL010000032.1 GCA_021790625.1 Pseudomonadota bacterium
GTCTCGTGCTGATAGGCCAGCCAGCGCGCAGCATGGTGCTCTTTTCGCCAATGCTCCATCATCTCAGTAAAAGCAGTACTGGGCATAACTTCCAGCGTGTGCAAGGAAATGACGAAATCCAACAATGCATCGACCGGCGCAGAGGGTAAATCGGCTATTCTGTCATCCAATACGCGGGGATTCGTCTGCCGTACTAAACCCGGCGTTGCAGTTGATGTTGCAGTTGATGTTATGGTTGATGTTGTAGTTGATGTCGCATCTGCGCCAGCAGTCATTGTGGATTCCACAACAAATGCATCCTGCACCGCCTGTACGGATCCGGTATGTTGTCCGGCACGCGACTGCCGTGGAGCGTCATCCACGTCTCTTATGGCTTGCTTGCCATGCCAACCACTGTCAAATGATGGGGTATGATGCCCCCCTGTATCGCTTTCTACTTCGGAAACAAAAGCTCTCGAATCCGGCCTGACCTCATTCAACCCATCCGCAACAGGCTCCACCAGGCGCGGTTCACTCCAGTCATCCTCCTGTGCTTCGGCCAATTCGCCATCCACCGGATCGCGCACAACCTGCTGCGGACCACGCCCAAACGTAGTCGCCCATTGCTGGCGGTATTTGCGTTCCTGCAACCAGTTATAGAACCCAACACCGGCTACGGCCAGCACGGCAAGAACAATCAGACTGATTTGCAACACACTCATTTCGTTGTTCCACGACTGTTAATGACGGGCATCTGCCCTGTTGGTGCCGCGTCCAGAATCTGGAAAAACAACTCGTTCTGACGCACCATCCCCAATTCCATACGTGCCTGCTCCTCAATGGCGCCCACGCCGTGCTTCAAATCGTCCACCTGCGCCGCTAGTGCGGCATTGCGTGCGGCCAGGCCCGCATTGACCGCGTTTTGCTGCGCGAGACTGTTTCTCAAAGCGCGCACGCGAAACCATCCCGCATGACCAAACCAGAGCGGGTACTGCAAACTCAATAACAATACCAGCAACAGTAACGTCAATCTGCGCATGATGGCAATAAACCGATTTGCATAGCGCTCATGTTTAAAGACTCCTGCTGGTACTTTTGCCTTCAGTTCAACTGATGAAACGCCAGTCGACCCGGAAAGCGTGCCATATTGCCCAATTCTTCTTCAATACGCAATAACTGATTGTATTTTGCCATGCGATCCGAACGAGACAAGGAGCCAGTCTTAATTTGCAAGGCATTCACCGCCACGGCCAGATCCGCAATGAAACTGTCTTCCGTTTCACCGGAACGATGAGAAATCACCGTGGTATACGCTGCCCGACGAGCGGTTTCAATGGCATCGAATGTTTCTGTCAGCGTGCCAATCTGATTGACTTTAATGAGAATGGAATTGGCCACACCGCGCGCGATACCCTCTGCCAGAATCGCCGCATTGGTGACAAAAATATCATCTCCCACCAATTGAATCGATTTTGCCAACCGACCGGTCAACAACGCCCATCCGGCCCAATCATCCTCGGCCATTCCATCTTCAATATTGATAATCGGATACTTGTCGCACCAGGTCGCAAGATAATCCGTCATCTGGCTGGAGTCGAGCATCAATCCTTCTGATTCAAGATGATAGCGTCCATCACGATAAAACTCGCTGGCGGCACAATCAATACCAATCGCCACGTCTTGCCCCGGTACGTAACCCGCTTTCTCAATCGCTTCCACAATCAATTTCAGCGCTGCCTCGTTGGATTCAAGATTCGGCGCAAAACCACCTTCGTCACCTACCGTGGTCGTCATGCCACGCTGATCGAGCAGCTTTTTCAGGGCATGGAATACCTCTGCGCCGTAGCGCAATGCCTCACGAAAACTGGGCGCTCCGAGCGGAATAATCATGAATTCCTGCATATCGATATTGTTATTGGCATGCGCGCCACCATTGATGATGTTCATCATGGGCACCGGCAGATACATCGGCCCTGCCCCGCCCAGATAACGGTGTAAAGACAAACCGGAAGCCGCTGCTGCCGCACGCGCCACAGCCATCGACACGGCAAGAATTGCATTCGCACCCAAACGGGATTTATCGGCCGTACCATCCAGATCGATCATGGTCTGATCGATAAATGCCTGCTCTTCCGCATCCAACCCCACCAATGCTTCGCTGATTTCCGTATTCACCGCTTCCACGGCGCGCAACACGCCTTTGCCGTTATAGCGACCTGCATCATTGTCACGCAATTCGATGGCTTCCTTGCTACCCGTGGAAGCACCGGAAGGCACGGCAGCTCGCCCCATGACACCGGATTCCAGCAGTACATCGGCTTCCACCGTCGGATTCCCGCGTGAATCCAGAATCTCACGCGCAATCACATCCACAATCACACTCATGTTTTCTCCACTCTTGACAATATTTTTACCATTTTTTCACGCCGAAAATATTGACGGGCAATTCCATCCATCACGCCGAATCGCCATATCAGGCATTTTCATCCATATCATGTTCAGCAAATCCATGCTGTTTCACCAACGCATCCAACTCTTTCAAGGTATACAACAAAGCCTTCATGCGCGCCAACGGCCAAGCATTCGGCCCGTCCGACAATGCGCACTCAGGGTTTGGATGCGTTTCAGCAAAAATACCTGCCACACCAACGGCCACTGCCGCGCGTGCCAGCACTGGCACAAATTCCCGCTGTCCGCCCGACACGTTCCCCTGTCCGCCCGGCAATTGTACCGAATGGGTGGCATCAAATACCACCGGACAACCGGTATTGCGCATCACCATCAATGAGCGCATGTCGGATACCAGGTTATTATACCCAAACGACACTCCCCGCTCGCAGACCATGATGTTGTCCAGCCCGCCATTTGCCGCCCGCGCCTTATCCACCACATTTTTCATGTCCCATGGTGCGAGAAACTGGCCTTTTTTGATGTTGACCGGCTTGCCGGCACAAGCCACTGCATGAATGAAATCGGTCTGTCGACACAAAAATGCCGGTGTCTGTAACACGTCGACCACGGCGGCCACCTCTGCCAACTCATCCACTGCATGCACATCGGTCAGCACCGGCACGCCAATCTCTGTCCGCACATCGGCCAGAATTTGCAATCCCGCATCCCGTCCCGGCCCACGAAATGATGTACCGGAACTGCGATTCGCCTTGTCATACGATGATTTGTAAATGAATGGCACGCCAAGTTCCGCGCATATTTCCTTCAATTGCCCCGCCGTATCCATCGCCAACTGACGCGACTCAATCACACAGGGGCCAGCAATCAAAAACAGGGGATGCTGCAACCCCACTTCAAATCCACACAATTTCACGATGCATTCTCCTGCCCGACTGACTGATACGCCAGCGCCGCCTGCACAAAATGGGTAAACAAGGGATGCCCGTCACGCGGGGTCGAAGTAAACTCCGGATGAAACTGACACGCAACAAACCATGGATGCTGCGGCAACTCAATCATCTCGCACAAACCATCATTGGCAGAACGCGCACTCACCCGCAAACCGGCCTGTTCCAGTTTCGGCAATAAAGCAGTGTTGACTTCATAACGGTGCCGATGCCGTTCGACGATGGTCTGCGTCGCATAAACCTGCTGAGCCAGGGTATCCGGCAACAAATGGCAACTCTGTCCGCCCAGACGCATGGTTCCGCCCAGATCGGAATGCTGGGTTCGCGTCTCGACCTGCCCCGTGGCATCCTGCCATTCGGAAATCAACGCCACGACCGGATAGGGATTATCAGCGACGAATTCCGTGCTATGCGCGTCTAGCATGCCAGCGCAATGGCGCGCATACTCAATCACTGCCAACTGCATGCCAAGACAGATACCCAGATACGGCACCTTATGTTCCCGCGCATACTGGATGGCAAGGATTTTTCCTTCCACGCCACGTTTGCCAAAGCCACCTGGCACCAGAATCGCGTCCATGCCAACCAGCCCTGCCACACCTTCCTGCTCAATCTGCTCGGAATCAATATAGTGCACATCGACCTGTGTGTGGGTATGGATACCCGCGTGAATCAACGCTTCCGACAGGGATTTATACGATTCGGTCAACCCGACATACTTGCCCACCATGGCAATCTGCACCCGATGCTGCGGATGATGCAAGGCATGAATCAGCCCTTCCCACATCGACAGGTCAGCGGGCGGCGCATCCAGTCCCAGCCTGCGGCACACGATATCGTCCAACCCCTGTTCGCGCAGCATGCCAGGAATCATGTAAATGCTGTCCACATCGTGCACCGAAATTACCGCGCTGGCCTCCAGATTGGTAAACAGCGCAATCTTGTGCCGCTCTTCTTCCGGCAGAGGTCGATCACCACGGCACAACACCACATCAGGCTGGATACCGATTTCGCGCAATTCCTTGACCGAGTGCTGCGTAGGTTTGGTTTTTATTTCGCCTGCCTTGCCCAGATAAGGTACCAGCGTGAGATGGATATAGCAGGTATTGTTGCGTCCTTCGTGCAAGCCCATTTGCCGGATGGCTTCCAGAAACGGCAACGATTCGATATCGCCGACCGTACCACCAATTTCCACAATCGCCACCTCGGCACCGGCAGCACCAGCATGAATCTGCAAACGAATCTCATCGGTAATATGGGGGATCACCTGCACCGTCCCACCCAGATATTCACCGCGACGCTCTTTGCGAATCACCGATTCGTACACCTGACCGGTGGTGAAATTATTACGCCGTGACATGCGCGTATGAATGAAACGCTCATAATGACCCAAATCCAGATCGGTTT
>JAJYGL010000115.1 GCA_021790625.1 Pseudomonadota bacterium
GCCGGTCGCGACTAGAGTCTATGTGTGGGCCAGTGATTAGCGCAAACCGGCAAACTCCCTGAAAATAAAATCCATCACCAACCGCACCTTGGGAAGATGGCGATGGCGTTTGTGGCAGACCAGATACAAGGTGCCGACCGCTCTTGGCCCCAGGTCTATATCGAGTTCTTGCAATGCATTCAATTCTCCCAGGCCCGCATAACGATGCATGGCTTGCGGCAAGATCATCGCACCCAAGCCCGCTTTGCAGGCGGCCATCTGCACAATGAAATCGTCTGCGGTGAAGGCCGGTTTGAAGTTGGGGATCAACGCGTGTAATTCCTGTTCGGTACGAAATCCATCGTAGGAGGTCGACCAGCATATCCAGTCCAGATCGGCCATGCTTGGGTGCGGCAAAAGTTTGGCGGCATAGGACTTGCTGACATACACGCGCATAGCGCTGGAAACTTCGTCCATGCACACCAGATCGGCATCGCCGGGCTTTTGTGTGCGCAACGACAAGTCCGCCTCGCCGCGTCCGAGATTTAAAATTTCTACGCCGGACAACACTTCAATTTGTATCTGCGGATATTGTTTGCGTATCTTGGCGGCCAGCGGAACCACCACTTCATAGGCTATGCCGGGCGGGGCTGCAATGCGCACTTTGCCTTCCGGCAGATGAGTTTGCTTCTTGACGCTGATTTCAGCCTCGTTCGCCCATTCAGCCATGCTCTGCACGGCAGGCAATAATTTCTGCCCGGCAGCGGTGAGGCTGACTCCCTGGCTTTTCCGCTCAAACAGCGTATCTCCCACCACCTCTTCCATCTCGGCGATGCGACGGCTCAAAGTCGGCTGGCCCAGCTTCAGTGCGCGCGCCGCGCCGCTCAGGCTGCCATGTTCATGTACCGCCAAAAACAGTTTCAGATCATCCCATCTCAAATCCATCGCCACACCCAAAGTGAAAACGGCCTATGCAATAACGGATGACCCCATCCGTATTTAGCCAATTGCTAATTGATATTTGAATATGCGAGTATATATGCATATAGATGAAATTTGGAGGGGAAATTGAAAAACAAATATCTGTTATTTACTTTCTGCCGCGAGCTGTTATTGCCAGGCTGTTCCGCAACCAGCCACCCCATTGGTAAGCCCGCACTTGGCAAGCCTTCCAGCAGCGCCGAAATTGAACGCTTGATAGACCGGTCTGGGCCTATCCAATTAGAAACCATCAGCAGCGCTGACTGGTCAGTGCCGCTCGCGAGCTTGTTGAATCTGAACAGCCCGGCAGCCATTAAAGCCGGGCTGAAAAATCGGGGTGAGCCGATACAGATATATGCCCATGTTTTGAAACATCCCAGGTTCGGCAACTTTCTGGTGGATACCGGCGTGTCAAGAAAACTATTGGGGGATCCCGACAGGTATGGCGTGAATTGGCTGATCCAGAAGGTGATGCACTTCGAAAAGATACGTATTAACAAAAGTACCGCCGAGATATTACAAGGCATGGATGGAAAATTATCCGGAGTTTTTTTTACCCATCTGCACCTGGATCACATTTCCGGCTTGCCGGATATTCCCGATGATGTGTCGATGTATATCGGCGCAACGGAATCATCAACAAG
Source organism: Pseudomonadota bacterium (assembly GCA_021790625.1). Classification (GTDB taxonomy): domain Bacteria; phylum Pseudomonadota; class Gammaproteobacteria; order Burkholderiales; family Sulfuriferulaceae; genus Sulfuriferula. Next base: position 1,605 of record JAJYGL010000115.1, read on the forward strand.
AAGTTTCAAGAATATGTTCACACACGGTGTCACTGACCAGCTATTGGAAGGCAGGCCGCCGCTGCAGGAATGGCGATTCCAGCCCGATCCGCAAAACAAGTTTGAAGGCATCGTAGATGTGTTTGAAGACGGTTCCGTGTTCACCTTAAGCGTGCCCGGACATACACCAGGCAGCGTGGCCTTCTTGGTTCGTACAACGCACGGCCCGGTGCTGCTCACCGGTGACACCTGTCACACTTGCTGGGGTTGGGAGCATACGGTGGAACCGGGTTATTTCACCGATGACAACGCACGCAATCTGCTTAATCTGAAGAGCCTGAAAGATCTGGTTGTAGATCATCCGCAAATCGAGGTGCGCTTGGGTCACCAGCACTAACGCGCAAATCATGACAAAGTCGGCAATCAACAAAACGATCCAGCTTGATATCAACGGCTCTACCCAGAAAATCCGCATGTGTGCCGAACGCAGCGGGCTACCCACCCTCCTGATCGTGCAGGCAGGGCCGGGCTTCCCTTTGCTGCATGAGGTGGTGAAATTTCAGCGCGAATTGAATTTAGAGAAAGATTTCATGGTGGGTTATTGGGAGCAACGTGGCTGTGGTATCGCTTCCCTGAAAGATGCGGCAAGCGTTACGGTGCAACAGCAAATCAATGATTTGCGCGCTGTGCTACGCTGGTTGAAAAACGAGAACGGACAAGCGGCAATCGTGCTCGGTATCTCGCTGGGGGCAGCCTTTTCCTTGCAAGCGGCAGAACATAAGAGCGATGTAAAAGCAATCGTCGCTATTTCCCCGGATGCGCATACCGCCAGCAGCGATGCTTCTGCTGCATTTTTCATGCAAACGCATGGCATCAATGCAAATGACAAACGATTAAACGCAAAGCTGATGAAACTCGGCGAGCCGCCTTACATGGATGCATCTGCGTTCCAACTGCGCGCCCGCATCCTGTCCGACCTGGGCGCTATCGAGCACGGCAGGAAATTCGGCGACCTTTTAAGGGAGACGCTGTTTAACCTGATACGCACTTATGGATTGCTGGGTACGGCAAGCGCCATGCGCAACATGAATCTGATCCAGAACCAACTGCTGCCGCAATTGGCTTCGTTGAACATGATTTCCAATCCGCCGCGATTGAATGTTCCCGTCCATTATGTATTCGGCGAGCAAGACCCTTTAATTTCAATAGAAATCGTGCAGCGATTGCCGGTAGCCATTGTCGCCCCGAAGGCTGCGGTAACGCTGGTTCCCGATGCCGGCCATATGGTGCATTTCGACCAACCTGAGATTGTGCGTTCCATTATTATGCAGGCCTGCAATGAAACATAGCGCCGATGGTTCATGGCTGCTGTATGGCGCAACGGGTTATACCGGAACGCTAATCGCGGAACAGGCAGTCAAACGCGGGCACAGACCGATACTCGCCGGGCGCAATGCTGAAAAATTGCGAGTGCTCGGTAAGCGCTTAGGATTGACATGGTGGGCATTCCCACTCGAAGACCAATCTACATTGTTTAAAGCTGCGGCATCAGTTGATTTGGTACTGCACGCAGCTGGCCCTTTTGCCAAAACCTGCGAGCCCATGATGGATGCCTGTTTAGCTGGGAAGTCGCACTACCTGGATATTTCCAACGAGATACCTGTTTTACAATCTGCCCAGGCGCGCCACCACATGGCGGAAGGAAATGGCGTGTCACTCATTCCCGGCGTGGGTTTCGGTACCGTTGCCAGCAACTGCCTGGCGCGCCATGTATGCGAACAGTTAGCAGAGCCGGTCTCGCTGGAAATTGTCTTGTCACCCTATGTGGCGCAGCATAGCGCAGGAGCCGCCCAAAGCACGCTGAATACCATAGCGCATGGTGGCTATGTACGCAGAGGTGGGGCTTTGATGAGCACACCATTCGGCTCCGGGGCGAAGCACATTCGTATCAAAAATAGAAAACATAATGCGTTGCCGGTGCCATCTGGCGATCTGGAAGCTGCTTATATGGCAACTGGCATCGCTCACATCACTGTTTTCATGGTGTCCCCGCTCCATCCCATTATTGCTCGCCTTGCACTGCCGCTAGTACAAAAACTACTGGGATGGGAAACATTTCGCCAGCGGCTTGCCCAGCGGGCAGATGCACGGTCAACCGTGAGCGTTGCAAAACCCGCTGGAGGAAACCACCGTTCCTGGTTATGGGCACAAGTTACCGATCGTTATGGCAATATGTTTGCAGCAAAACTCGAAACGGGGGAGGGATATGAATTCACAGCTTCAGCGAGTGTCCTTGCGGTAGAGCGTGCGCTGGGTCAACGTTTATCAGGCACTATGACACCAGCCAAGGCGTTCGGTACAGACTTCGTGTTGCAGATAGAAGGCGTGAGAGGATACAACACATGTTAGGATTCCGATAATTCAGAACGTACTTATGAGAAGATAGACGGGCTGGAATGAGTCGATTCTCACCGCTCACGACCGGCGGGTTTCAGGCAACGTATTCGCAAGACTCCAAGATAGCATCGGGCACTGGTCGAACGCCGCACCCTGAGTCAGCACGGCAGCGGACGCGGTGTGTGGTACGGGTTGAAGTGATCTTGCCTCGATTTTGTGGACACCATGCGCTGCCATTTGCGCACAACCAATTCGCCCGCCAAGCCCCGTCCCACCGAGCATGTTTTGCTCGTTATCAACGAAGAATGGCTTTATTTAACGGATTTACGCCATACAGGCCAGTATGGAGTCATTCAGTTGGTATTGGCGACCTGATTGACGAAAGATGTATCGATGGTATCGAGTTGCTCGGTTTTGGCGATAATACGACCTGCTTTGTCCAGCAATACGATTTCAACGTTGTGGCTGATTTCGCCATTCGGGCGGATTCGATAGGAGATGCCTAGCGACGCAGCGAATGCGCGTACATCACCCTGTTCGGGACGGGTAAAACGCCAGTCTGGCGCGGTCAGATGGTGCATGTTGGCCATCATGGCAAGTTTTTGTACAGTATCCTGTTTAGGATTGAAACTGATCATGACGACGGGCGGTGCGGAATGACCACTTTTTTGTTTTGCGGCGGCACGAATCCGTTTGATGGTTTCGATATTCAGAGGGCACGCCGTTTTGCAAGAAGCGTACATCATGC
>JAJYGL010000178.1 GCA_021790625.1 Pseudomonadota bacterium
TCATCCCGCAAGTGCAACAACATTTTCGACTGAATACTGCTGATCTGAAGCAATATTATCTGCGCAGCGCCAACGGCAGCATGGTATCGCTATCGAGTGTCGCGCATCTGGAAAACCACACTGAACCGGAAACCATCAACCATTTCCAGCAAGAAAATACCGCCACTATTCAAGGGGTCAATTTCCCGACCATTTCGCAAGGTGAAGCACTCGATACCCTGAAACAATTGGCGCAACGCACCTTGCCACCCAACTACAGTTTTGATTACTCCGGCCCTTCACGACAGTTCATACAGGAATCAGGAGGCATGGTATTTACCTTCCTGTTCGCCCTGCTAATCATTTTCCTTGCTCTGTCAGCACAGTTTGAAAGCTTCCGTGACCCTTTCATCATTCTGGTCTCCGTCCCCATGTCGATTGCCGGCGCACTGATATTTGTCAACCTGGGTATCGGACAATCTTCGCTCAACATTTATACCGAAGTCGGATTGGTGACGCTGATTGGACTGATTTCCAAACACGGCATTTTGATTGTCGAATTCGCCAACAATTTACAACGTAACGGTCTTTCCAAACGTGCCGCCATTGAAAAAGCCGCTGGTCTGCGCCTGCGCCCCATCCTGATGACGACGGCCGCCATGGTGCTCGGCGTCATGCCTTTGCTGTTTGCCAATGGTGCTGGCGCACTCAGCCGCTTTAATCTGGGATTGGTAATTGCCAGCGGCCTTGCCATTGGCACCATGTTCACCCTGTTTGTCGTACCCGGCATGTACCTGATGCTCGGCACGGATCATCACGCAGACCGCCTACCGGAGAGCAAAGCGCCAATGGAATGATTTGATGGCAAGCTCAGCACAACCCGAATACATCGAAACATTTGCTAGCGCATCTCTGGTGCAGATTATAGGTGCCATCAGTTTTGCGCTGGATTTAACTGAAGGACAGCCAGCCGGGCACGCCCTGCGATGCACCTGGATCGGTATGCATATCGGTCAGGCACTCGGACTGAGCGAAACAAACCTCGTCGATTTGTATTACACCATTTTGCTAAAAGACGCCGGATGCAGTAGCAATGCCGCGCGTCTATGGGAATTGTACGGCGAAGATGATCGCCTGATCAAAAAAGACTTCAAAACCATTGACAGCCAGAATGTTCTGCAACTGGCGCGTTTCATCTTCCAGCACACAGGAAACAATGAGCACTTGCTGGATAAAATGCATCGTATCCTGAATTTGGGTCGTCAAGGCGAAGCACTGGCCACCGAACTGATACAAACCCGCTGCGAACGTGGGGCCGATATCGCGCGCCAACTTGGATTTAATCAAACAGTTTCAACCGGCATTCAATATCTCGATGAGCACTGGAATGGCAAGGGCCACCCCGTCGGCCTGAAGGGAAAAGCCATTCCACTGTTTTCGCGTATTGCTTTGTTATCGCAAGTCATCGACGTGTTTCATCAAACCGGTTCACGTCACGCGGCATTACATGAAATTCGGCAACGCAGCGGTCATTGGTTCGATCCGGAACTTGTGACCATCGTACAACGATTTGTCGATGACGAACCCTTCTGGCAAGGCTTGGCACAAAATGGACTGGAAGCTCGTGTCAGTGCACTTTGCCCGGACAGCAACCATATTATGATCGATGAAACAAAACTCGATCACATCGCCGAGGTCTTTGCCAGCATCGTCGATATCAAGAGCCCATATACGCACGATCATAGCCGAAGGGTCAGTCAATACGCCGACGGCATTGCCGAAGAACTCCAGTTGTCCGCAACGCATCGGCGCTGGCTGCGGCGCGGTGCATTGCTTCACGATGTCGGCAAACTCGGCGTCAGCAATCACATACTCGACAAACCGGGCAAACTGGATGAAGATGAGTGGGAAGCCGTGCGACGTCACGCAACGTTCACCACCGAGATTCTGCAACGCATCTTCCACTTTCAGGAAATGGCCATTATCGCTGGCGCTCACCATGAACGTCTGGATGGAAAAGGCTACCCTTTGCAGTTACAGGACGAGCAAATTACGCTGGAAACACGCATCATCACCACGGCAGACATCTTTGACGCCATTACAGCCGCCCGCCCGTATCGCGGCCCGATTCCCATCCCCCAAGCCATCGACATCATGCAAAAAGAAGTCGGCACTGCGCTCGATGAACGCTGCATGACAGCTCTATGCAAACGCCTGCCCTCGTGGAACCTGTCCTGAAATCACACTGATCACCTGGAAGACTGCTAGGGAACCGCTGATTTATTCCTCCATAAGCCGCGTTGCGGGTCAAACCGGGAAGATCGCGACGCGTACGGCGCAGGTCGTAGCCGGGACTACGATGCCAAGCCGTACAGACACAGGTTGAATTCCAGACGGCCTTGGGCGCTGGTAGTGTCTATGGGATCGTTTAGGCTGAGCAAGCCGACCTTGCGCTCAATCAGGCTGCCAACCAGTTCGACCAGGTGTTTGAGTGATCACCCCATGCGATCGAGCTTCCAAATCACCAGCACATCCTCGGCTCGCAGTTGACCAAGCAGTTCGTCCAGTGCAGGCCGCGCCGCTTTCGAGCCGCTGGCCACCTCCTGATAAATGCGTTCACACCCCGCACGCTTGAGTGCGTCCAACCGCAAGTCGAGGTTCTGGTCGCGTGTGCTCACGCGGGCGTAGCCTATTTTCATCTAAAATTCTTCTTTACTCATTGAATTTATATAATATTAAACTTTGATAAATAGAACCGCTATTGTGAACCACTTGTTATTGGCAACCCCTGCTCCACAGATGAATTGCTAAAGTTCTGTAAAACGATCGTTTTATCGAACCATCTTGCATCGCAACTCATTTCGGCGTATAAACACCTATACACTCAAACACTGGATAAATTATGAATACAGTTCGCTGGAACATCGCCGTATCGCCAGACACGGATCAGTCCGTGCGTATGTTTATCGCCGCGCAGGGAGGCGGTCGCAAAGGCGACCTGTCGCGCTTCATCGAGGAAGCCGTGCGTTCATATATCTTGGAACGAGCCGCCGAACAGGCCAAAATAGCCACCTCAAGTATGAGCGAGACCGAGTTGACCGACCTTATTGATGAGGCGGTGCAATGGGCGCGTGAGCACTGATGCGGGTTGTTCTGGACACCAATGTCCTGCTCAGCGCGTTGATTTCACCGCATGGCGCACCTGACGCCATCTATAACGCTTGGCGCGCTGCTCGGTTTGAGCTGGTGACATCAACGGTACAGCTTGACGAACTGCGGCGCGTGAGCCGCTACCCGAAACTCAAGGTAATTCTCCCGGCTCACCGCATCGGCGCGATGATGAACAATATGCAACGCGCCGTCGTGCTGGAACATCTGCCGAGTCTGCCGCAAGACGTTGAGGCGAACGACCCGAATGACGCTTTCCTGCTCACAATGGCATTGGTCGGTGAAGCAAACTACCTCGTGACCGGAGACCGCCGTGCCGGGTTACTGCAATTGAGTAGCGCCGGTCAAGCGCGCATCGTTACCCCGGCAGCTTTCTGCGCCGAAGCGCTTTGATGCTATGCCGGTCAGCTTCCTGTCCACCACGCAACAGGAACGCTATGGTCGATATCCAGAATCGTTGACCACCGACGAATCGGCCCGTTACTTTCACTTGGACGATGATGACCGCGAGTGGATCGCCACCAAACGGCGTGACAGCACGCCTGGGCTATGCGCTTCAACTGACGACGGTGCGCTTTCTGAACACGTTCCCGGAAAACCCAACCGCCGTGCCAGACGCAGTACTACACGCCCTTTCAACCCAGCTCGATATTGCTGATCTCGCCGATTGCATCATCACCGCGAACCTGTCATTCGGTGAATGGGTGCTGGTATTTGGTGATGCGAAAATGAGAACCGCGCTGCTAGATCGCATCACCCGCCATTGCGACATCCTTGAAACCGGCAACGATTCTTACCGCTTCAAGCAGCGCAAAACACAGCCTCAACAGACCGCAAAAGTAAAAAACATTGGACGCTGATTGACAGCGTTGTGTCTCTTGTCAAGGAGAATGACCCTTGACTGCGAGCCACGCCTTGCATTTCATCCCGCCAGGCCGCCGTCGTGGCCATGTAGGAATAGATCAGCGGTTCAGAGGAGACTGTACGATTAACGGACATTCCACCAACCGCCGCCCAACGCCTGATACAACAAAGCCGTGTCACCCAAACGCAGGCTGCGTGCCTGAATCAGGTTTTCCTCGGCCTGTTGATGGACCTGTTCGGCAGCCAGCAAGGTCAACTGACTGACATAACCCGTATTCATCTGTTGCTGGGTAATATCCAGACTCACTTTTGCTGCCTGCTCTGCGTTAACTGCCGCCACCAGACTATCAGCGTCAGCGTGCAATGCGTGCAGGGTATCGGCGACATTCTGCAATGCGGCAAGCACCGTCGAGCGATATTGCGCCGCCGCCTGCACCAACGCCTGGTCAGCAGCGCGTTCCCGATGCAATAAGGTATTGCCCTCAAAAATCGGCTGCGTCACATTACCGAGCAAATACCAGAAAGGACCGCCAGCCTGAAACATCTGATTGAATACGGATGCTTCACCTCCAACGGCACCCTCAATGGAAAACTGCGGCAATCTGGCCGCCACGGCCACACCGACATTGGCGCTGGCAGCATGCAATTGCGCCAGGGCGGCCAGCACATCCGGACGCTGACGCACCAATTGCGCCGGCAGGCTCATCGGCA
>JAJYGL010000254.1 GCA_021790625.1 Pseudomonadota bacterium
GTCGCAAGGGTTCCGCTGCACCCCATAATAACTGATCACCCACCGTAAACGCAGAAAGGTACGCATTACCCATCGACAGCTTGCGCAAACGACCAACCGGCACGGACAGGGTACCGGTGACCGCCGTGGGTGTCAAACGCTGCATGCTTGCCTCCCGTTCGTTGGGAACCACGTCCACCCAGGCATTATGCGCAGCAATAACAGATACAATTTCATCCAAGGGAACATCCCGCCTGAGTTTGATGGTCAATGCCTGACTATGGCAACGCATCGCACCAATTCTGATACACAAGCCATCGACTGGTATCACCTGTCCTGCCGACAAACCCAGAATCTTGTTGGTTTCCGCAGCCGCTTTCCATTCTTCCTTGCTTTGTCCATTACCCAGATCTTTATCAATCCACGGAATCAGACTGCCGGCCAGCGGGACGCCAAACCGCTCAACCGGAAAATCATCTTCACGCAGCGTCGCGGCCACCGTTCTATCGATGGCAAGAATAGCGCTCGCCGGGTCGCTCAAGCCTTCGGCGACGACATTGTGCAATTTCCCCATCTGCACCAACAGTTCACGCATGCTTTGCGCACCCGCACCGGAAGCCGCCTGATACGTCATGGAGCTTACCCACTCTACCCAGCCTTGCGCAAACAAACCACCCAAAGCCATCAGCATCAAGGATACCGTGCAGTTTCCACCAATAAAATCTTTTTTACCCTGCGCGATCGCCTCCTGAATGACGTGGCGATTCACCGGATCCAGAATGATGACGCTATCAGGCGCCATGCGTCGGGCGGATGCCGCATCAATCCAGTATCCTTTCCACCCGCTGGCACGCAGAGCAGAATACATCTCGCTGGTATAGTCGCCGCCCTGCGCAGTCACAATCACATCCATGCGTGACAACGCTGCCAAATCGCGTGCGTCTTGCAATGAAGGCGTCGGTTTGCCAATATCAGGTGCCGCCCCACCAATCTGTGACGTCGAAAAAAACACCGGATCGAAGTGCGCAAAATCCTGTTCTTCGCGCATGCGCTGCATCAACACCGATCCAACCATGCCGCGCCAACCAACCAGACCAACTTGCATATGGGCCATCTTCCTGTTTCATTCACTCAATGTCGAGAGCCTGCGTGGGTACGATGAATCAACTCTGGGGCAGGCTCCCGGGTATCACAATGCAGCCACCACGGCATCTCCCATGGCTGCACAACCCAACAAAGTGCAACCGGGTGTCGCAATATCGCCGGTACGCATACCTTTTGCCAAAACCTTGCTAACGCTGGCCTCGATACGATTTGCGGCCTCGTCGTGCGAAAAGGTATAACGCAACATCATGGCGGCAGACAAAATCGTTGCCAGTGGATTCGCTTTGTCCTGCCCGGCGATATCCGGTGCCGAACCATGTATCGGCTCATACATGCCTTTGCTCGTTGCATCCAGCGAAGCCGAACCCAACATGCCAATGGACCCGGTCAGCATGGATGCCTCATCGGAAAGAATGTCACCAAAAATATTACCCGTCAGTATCACATCAAACTGCTTCGGATTGCGCACCAACTGCATGGCAGCGTTGTCCACGTACATGTGCGACAATGCCACATCCGGATATTCACGCGCCACTTCGATGACCACCTCGCGCCACAATTCACTGGTCTCCAGCACATTTGCCTTTTCTACCGAGCACAATTTTTTACCACGTTTCATTGCAATCTGAAAACCGATATGCGCCACACGTCGAATTTCCGATTCAGCATAACGCATGGTGTTGTAAGCTTCGCGCTCCCCATCAGCGTTCAGATGGATGCCGCGAGGTTCGCCAAAATACAAATCTCCGGTCAGTTCGCGCACAATCATCAAATCCAGGCCAGATACCACTTCCGGTCGCAAGGTCGACGCCTCGGCCAATTCCGGATACAAACGTGCCGGACGCAAATTGGCAAACAGATTCAGCTCCTTACGTATGCGCAACAAACCTTGCTCTGGCCGCAACGGTCTTGCCAGCGTATCGTATTTCGGACCACCAACAGCCCCCAGCAATACAGCATCGGCAGCCTGCGCCAATCGTAATGTCGCCTCTGGCAAGGGGTCGCCCGCCGCGTCATAACCTGCGCCACCAATCGGCGCTTCTTCCATTTCCAGCGACAGACCATCTCTGGCCAAAGCACGCAACACCTTGACGGCTTGCGCTGTCACTTCCGGACCAATGCCATCCCCCGGCAATACGGCAATTTTCATTCGCGTTTCCCCACGATTCAAAGCATTCAGACAAACAACCAAGGTGCGGTCTGACGGCGCTGCGTTTCATATGCGCGAATGGCATCCACATGCTGCAATGTCAGACCAATATCATCCAATCCCTGCAAAAGACACATTTTCCGATGCGCATCGATCTCAAACGAGTGCTTTTCACCGGACGGCGTCGTCACAGTTTGCGCCGCCAAATCAATATGCAAATGATAACCCGGCGTAGCAAATGTCTCGCGGAACAAGCGGTCAACGACATCTGCGGCCAACACAACCGGCAACAATCCATTCTTGAAGCAATTGTTATAAAAAATATCGGCAAAACTCGGTGCAATCAACGCACGAATACCATCATCGGCCAGCGCCCATGGCGCATGTTCACGACTTGAGCCACAACCAAAATTCTCACGCGCCAGCAAGATTTCCGCCCCCTGATAACGCGGTTGATTCAGCACGAAATCCGGATTGACAGGACGCTGGCTACAATCCTGCCCCGGTTCACCATGGTCCAGATAACGCCAGGCATCAAACAGGTTCGGACCAAACCCGCTGCGCCGGATGGATTTCAAAAATTGCTTTGGGATAATGGCGTCGGTATCCACGTTAGCGCGGTCAATCGGCACCACCAAGCCATTCAATTCAACAAATGCTCGCATCAGCTACCCCTTGAATTTTCTACCATTCCCGCACATCGACAAAATGCCCGGCCAACGCTGCGGCTGCAGCCATCGCCGGGCTCACCAGATGCGTACGACCGCCTGTGCCCTGCCTGCCTTCAAAATTACGATTTGATGTTGCCGCACAACGTTCCCCAGGTTCCAGGCGGTCGGCATTCATGGCCAGACACATCGAACATCCAGGTTCGCGCCACTCAAAACCGGCAGCAACAAAAATTTTGTCCAAGCCTTCCGCTTCTGCCTGCTGCTTAATCAAACCAGAACCAGGGACGACCAGCACCTGTTTGACTGAAGCCGCCTTTTGTCGCCCCTTGATGACTGCAGCAGCAGCACGCAAATCCTCGATACGGGAATTGGTACAGGAGCCAATGAATACCTTATCCACAGCGACTGCCGTTAGCGGCGTGCCGGGCGTCAAACCCATGTAAGCCAACGCGCGCTGCCCATCAGACTGGTGCACAGCATCTGTCATCTCGGCAGGATTTGGCACCTTGCCCGTAATAGGCACCACCATCTCGGGCGATGTCCCCCACGTGACCTGCGGCGCAATACTGCCTGCATCCAAACGCACTTCGCAGTCAAACACAGCGCCATCATCCGTCACCAAGGTGCGCCACCAATCTTCCGCTTGCTGCCACATTTCCCCGCGTGGCGCAAACGGCCTGCCCCGCACATAGTCCAGCGTTTTCTGATCGACCGCCACCATACCCGCGCGCGCGCCTGCTTCGATTGCCATGTTGCACAACGTCATGCGGCCTTCTATCGATAACGCACGCACAGCTGGTCCGGCAAACTCAATGGCATGACCTGTTCCACCGGCCGTGCCAATCTTGCCGATAATTGCCAGCGCCAAATCCTTGGCCGTCACGCCATCGCCCAGCACACCATCCACCCAGACCCGCATATTGCGTGATTGACGTGCCACCAGGCACTGGGTTGCCAAAACATGTTCGACTTCCGATGTACCAATACCAAACGCGAGCGCTCCTAACGCACCATGGGTACTGGTATGCGAATCACCGCACACCACTGTCATTCCCGGCAACGTAATGCCCTGCTCAGGCCCAATGACGTGCACAATTCCTTGCCGGATATCATGCATACCAAATTCCACAACCCCGAATTCAACGCAATTTTTATCCAGCGTTTCTACCTGCAAACGCGATATCGCATCAGCAATGCCTTGTGATCGATTCAGGGTCGGCACATTGTGATCCGGCACGGCTACCGCACTGGCTGCGCGCCAAGGTTGACGCCCTGCCAGACGCAAGCCCTCAAACGCCTGTGGACTGGTCACCTCGTGCACCAGATGACGATCGATATACAACAGCACCGATCCGTCACTTTGCGTATGCACCACATGTATTTGCCACAATTTATCGTACAGGGTCTGTTTCATGCTTGTCATTTCCGTATCCATGCTCGTCAACAAGTTACTTTGCCCGAACCAGAAATTATACACAAACAAATGCGTCGCAGTCCAAATTTACGAATTTCCCGTTTCCTGTACACCAAACCACACAATGTCTCTGTCATAGTATCTATCATAATCTGTCAATTTTCAGCGTAAAATTCAACATAAATTCTATGCAACCTTCTGTAAACGGGCTAGAATTACGCGCTGAGAGGTGCCTAATCACGCAGCATGATCAACTCCAACAGAGTCAACTTCACGTTACCAAACCGGCGTTATCAACCGCAATGTTGCCAATGGGCCATTTCCGCACCACCACACCGACAGACAGAA
>JAJYGL010000139.1:0-1154 GCA_021790625.1 Pseudomonadota bacterium
TTTGAATTTTCTCATGCAACAGCGCAATCGTGTAATCAATTTCTTCTTCCGTGGTAAAACGCCCGATGGAAAAACGAATAGAGCTATGCGCCAATTCATCCGAACGTCCCAAGGCCCGCAACACATATGATGGCTCAAGGCTCGCTGACGTACACGCAGAACCGGAAGACACCGCCAGATCCTTTACTGCCATCAGCATCGATTCACCTTCCACAAAATTGAAGCTCAAGTTCAAGTTGTGCGGCACCCGATGCGTCAGATCACCATTCAAATGCACTTCTTCAATATCAGACAAACCCGTCAGCAAGCGATCACGCAAGCGTCGGATACGCACATTTTCCAACGCCATTTCTTCGCGTGCAATCCGGTAAGCTTCGCCCATACCAACAATCTGATGCGTGGCCAAAGTACCGGAGCGCAAACCACGTTCATGCCCACCGCCATGCATCTGTGCTTCCAGCCGAACACGGGGTTTGCGACGCACATAAAGCGCACCAATCCCCTTCGGACCATACGTTTTATGCGCTGAAAACGACATCAGATCCACCTTCAGGTTGGCAAGATTGATCTCGACCTTACCCGTCGCCTGCGCGGCATCGACATGAAAAATAACACCATGCTCACGGCAGATTTCGCCCAACGCCGGAATATCCTGAATCACGCCGATTTCATTATTGACGAACATGACCGAAGCAACAATGGTATCCGGTCGAATGGCAGCGCGAAACGCTTCGATGTCCAGCAAACCATTTGGTTGTGGCGTCAAATACGTCACCTCAAACCCTTCGCGTTCCAGTTCACGCATGGTATCGAGTGTTGCCTTGTGCTCAGTCATCACCGTAATCAGATGCTTGCCTTTACCCTGATAAAAATGTGCGGCGCCCTTGACGGCGAGGTTGATGGATTCCGTAGCACCCGACGTCCAGACGATTTCTTTCGGGTCGGCGCCCACCAGCGCTGCTACCTGTTCCCGCGCCTGCTCCACAGCTTTTTCTGCCGACCAGCCAAAAGAATGTGAACGGCTGGCAGGATTCCCAAACTGTTCGGTCAGCCAAGGAATCATTTTTTCTGCCACGCGTGGGTCGACAGGTGTCGTTGCCGCATAATCCAGATAAATCGGCAGTTTCATATCATCATCCATCCGTTCTAAAAAT
>JAJYGL010000139.1:1965-4648 GCA_021790625.1 Pseudomonadota bacterium
CCGACGGCAGTCGCTCCCTCCGGCACATCTTTCACCACGACGGCATTGGAACCCACCTTGGCATTGTCACCGATCGTAATCGGCCCCAGAATCTTGGCGCCCGCCCCCACCACAACACCTTTACCCAAGGTCGGATGCCGCTTACCCGCATTCCATGACGTCCCGCCCAGCGTCACCTGATGATACAAGGTGCAATCATCCCCGACGACCGCCGTCTCCCCAATCACCACGCCCATCCCGTGATCGATAAACACCCTGCGCCCCAACTGTGCGCCCGGATGAATTTCAATCCCGGTTGCCCAACGCGCAAACCACGCCGTAAACCGTGCCAGCCAGCGCAAACCGCATCGCCATTGCCAGGACGCAAAACGGTGCAACAAAATCGCATGCACGCCAGGGTAGGTCGTCAATACTTCAAACACCGAGCGTGCAGCCGGATCACGCTCAAAAACTGCCGCTATATCTTCCCGCAACTGTCGGAACACCTCTGGCTCTCTTTCCATACCTGCTTATCCAGTATGTGAGTATGCAATACCCGACAAAATTATTCAACGATAACCTCTCCAACAGACTGCCCGTATAATTTATTTTTCTCCCGAAACGCCCTGTCCGATGGCAGCAGTTTTTCGTATCTGTTTCAAAATGCCCATCAACATATCGAATTCCTCGTGCTCCGGTTGTGCCCGTGCAAACAAACGACGCAAACGCACCATCAGACGCCTCGGCATCAATGGATTCAAAAAATCTATCTCGATCAATGCCAACTCCAGATCGTGATAAAAACGTTCCATCTCCTCGTGTCGCGCCAGCGACCTTGGTTGCACTTGCTCAGCCGCTGGAAACGTCAGCGCCTGACGCAATTCATACGCCAGCACCTGAACTGCCGCGGCAAGATTCAATGAGCTGCAAAGCGGATTGGCCGGTATGTGAATCAACATCTGACACAAATCCAGCTCCGCGTTCGACAGCCCGGACATTTCCGTACCAAACACCAACGCTACTGGTTCATGCACGGCATGCGCCATTAACAGTTCCGCTCCCTCGCGTGCGGTCAACCAAGCGTGGGACAATCCCCGCGCCCGCGCCGTGCACCCCGCCACCACTACTGTCCCTGTCAACGCATCTTCCATCGTATCAAATACCTGCGTAGCATCCAGCACGTCCGTCGCCCCGGACGACATCGCCACTGCCATGTCGTCCGGAAAATGCAAAGGATTAATCAAGCGCAAGTCCGACAACCCCATGGTTTTCATCGCGCGCGCCGCGGCTCCAATATTGCCGGGATGGCTAGTGTGACTTAACACTACCCGCACCCGTCCCAACGCATCACCTCTATTTAACGCATCATCCCTATTTTCTGTCATTTCAAACCATCCAGACTGGCAAAATTACGCTAAAATACCCGCTTTACCATGGATTGTCACACCCTACCCTATGCATCCGATGCTTTCCACGGCGGTCAAGGCTGCCCGCCGCGCCGGCGCCATCATCAATCGCGCCGCTCTCGATATTGATCAAATCACCATCGAAACCAAACAACACAACGATTTCGTCAGCGAAGTCGATCGCATGGCAGAAAAAACCATCATTGACACCTTGCTGGAAGCCTATCCGGATCATGCCATTCTGGCAGAAGAAAGCGGACGTCGTGGCGAATCAGATTACATATGGATCATCGACCCGCTCGATGGCACCACCAATTTTTTACATGGTTTTCCACAATATTCCGTTTCTATTGCGCTATCTTACAAAGGCGTGCTCGACCAAGCCGTCATTTTCGACCCGACCCGCAATGACCTCTTCATCGCATCACGTGGCAAAGGTGCATTCTTGAACGATCGTCGATTGCGCGTATCAAAACGTATCAAACTGGCTGAAGCGCTGATTGGCACCGGCTTTCCATTCCGGAATTTTCAGCATCTGGACGCTTATCTGGCCATGTTCCGCGACATGCTGCAAAAAACAGCCGGTATTCGCCGCCCTGGCTCTGCCGCACTCGATTTGGCCTGGGTCGCTGCAGGCAGACTCGACGGATTCTGGGAAATCGGCCTGTCCAAATGGGATATCGCCGCCGGTTGTCTGCTGGTGCAAGAAGCCGGCGGACTCGTTGGCGATTTTAGCGGGGAAGACAGCTATATCGACACGGGCAATATCGTCGCTGGTTCGCCTAAAATTTTCGCCCAATTATTACAAATATTGTCCCCTCATCTGACCGACACATTGAAAGGGCACTAAACTCAACGCGTGACAATGGCGTAAGTGTGGTAATACAGCAAAATTCACAGACACTCTCGCCAAGCCATCGCCTCTCGGTTACACTTACAAAAAAACAAATCGTAACAACTCCTTTTAGAGACAGCACCATCATGGCATTAATCGTACAGAAATATGGTGGCACATCCGTTGCCAGCGTCGAACGTATCAAACAAGTAGCCGAACGTGTCGCCAAGTTCAAAATGCTCGGACATCAAGTTGTCGTGGTGTTATCCGCCATGAGCGGAGAAACCAACCGACTCATCAACCTCGCCAAAGAAATCCAGGCCGACCCCGACCCACGCGAGCTCGACGTACTCGTCTCCACCGGTGAACAAGTCACCATCGCCCTGCTCGCCATGGCGCTCAAAGATCTCGGACTACGTGCCCGCAGCTACACCGGCAGTCAAGTTCGCATCATCACCGACAG
>JAJYGL010000161.1 GCA_021790625.1 Pseudomonadota bacterium
ACGCCAGAACTGGACCATTTCCTGCCCGGAGCCGTACTGGTAACGGGTTTCGATATCATCTTTTTCTGGGTTGCCCGCATGGTGATGATGTCACTGCACTTCACCGGCAAGGTTCCCTTCCGTGAAGTTTATGTCACCGGATTGGTTCGTGACGCCCATGGCGATAAAATGTCCAAATCCAAAGGCAATGTCATCGACCCGCTGGATTTGATTGACGGCATCAGCCTGGACGCCCTGATTACCAAACGCACTACCGGCATGATGAATCCCAAACAGGCCGAACGCATCGCCGCCCAGACACGCAAAGACTATCCACACGGTTTCACGCCCGTTGGCACTGATGCACTGCGTTTTACTTTTGCCAGTCTGGCCACCCATGGTCGCGATATCAAGTTCGATTTGCAACGCGCCGATGGCTACCGCAATTTTTGCAACAAACTGTGGAATGCCACCCGTTTCGTCCTCATGAATTGTGGCGGGCAGGATACTGGCGTCGATGAAACCCTGCCGATAGAACGCAGCTTTGCCGACCGCTGGATCATTGGCCATCTGCAACAAGCCGAGCAAGAAATCACGCAAGCATTTATCGAATATCGCTTCGACATGGTTGCCCGCCACCTGTATCAATTTATCTGGGATGATTATTGCGACTGGTATCTCGAACTGGCCAAGGTACAGTTACAGCACGGCAACGCAGCCCAGAACCGTGCCACCCGGCGCACACTGGTTCGTGTACTGGAAGCTGCCTTGCGGCTTGCGCATCCGCTCATCCCCTTCATCACAGAAGAGTTATGGCAACATATCGCGCCACTATGCGGAAAACAGGGACGCAGTATCATGCTGCAACCTTGGCCTCGTGCCAACCTTACCGCAGTGGATACCCAAGCCGATCAGGACATGGCATTGCTCATGCAATTCGTGGGGACGATACGTACCTTGCGCAGCAGCATGGGGATTTCCCCTGCGCAAAAAATAGCCCTCATCATCGCTGGAAACCCAGCGCCCATTGCCACGTTACACACCAGCATCATCGCGCTGGCAAAACTCGACAGTCTGACCTTGCAAGAACAGCTTCCTGCCAGCAATGCCCCCGTTGCCGTTGTGGGAGAATGGCAGCTTATGCCAGACATTCGCATCGACCGGGCAACAGAAATCGCGCGGCTGGACAAGGAAATCGCCCGCCTGCAAAGCGAAATCGACAAGTGTACCAATAAGCTCGATAATGCAGCGTTCATAGCACGCGCACCAGCAGCGGTGGTCGAACAAGAGCAGCAACGTTTGCAACAATTTCGCGACACCCTGGAAAAACTGCTGCCACAACGGGAACAGCTAGAACAAAGCAAATAAATGGGAGTCGGCAAGCAACTGCCCCATGAAACAATACGAAATATTTTGCACCGTTATCGATAATTACGGCGATGCCGCCGTCAGCTGGCGGTTGGCACGCCAACTCGCCAACGAACATGGCCTGTCTGTCCGCTTGTGGATTGACGACCTGACACCCCTTGCCGCCCTCGAACCGGACGTTGCCCACAACTTGTCCGCGCAAAATGTGGCAGGCGTCGACATCCATCACTGGCGCGAACCCATCGACCCTTACCCTTTGGGTGATGTCGATACCGTCATTGCCGCTTTTGGCTGCCGCCTACCGGAGCCATGGCTAAACGCCATGGCCGCCAGTCAGCGACCGCCCCGCTGGCTAAACCTGGAATATCTCAGTGCCGAAACCTGGGTGGAAACCTGTCATTTGTTGCCCTCGCCCCATCCACGCCTGCCCCTCACACAACGCTTTTTCTTCCCGGGCTTTACCACACAAACCGGCGGATTATTGCGCGAACAACACCTCATTCAAGAACGTGACCAGTTCCAGAGCGACCCGGCTGCGCAAGCCGAATTTTGGCGACGCCTGGGCGTCAACGCGCCTGCTGACGCCATCAAAATCTCTCTATTTGCCTACGCGCATGCACCACTCTCCGACATCCTGCACGCCTGGGCACAAGCCACACAGCTCGTCTGCTGCCTCATACCGCAAAGCCCACTGACTGCAATCGCCAACACATTACCAGCCTGGCTACAACAAAAGTTGTCCATTCATCACCTGCCGTTTCTCAGTCAACACGATTATGACCGACTGCTCTGGGCATGCGATGCCAATTTCATTCGTGGAGAAGACTCCCTGGTACGCGCACTGTGGGCCGCACGCCCTCTGGTCTGGCACATCTACCCACAAGAAATGGACGCTCATACAACCAAACTGAACGCCTTTCTCGACCGCCAGTTACAATACACTGATACGGAAACTGTCCGAATTGCCAAAACATTTGCCAAGGCATGGAATGCCATGACGCCAACTCCCGAACAACATATCGCCGCACTCGATTGGCTCCACCACCTGCCAACCCTGTCCCATGTACAACAACGCTGGAGCCAGATGCTGGCGACACAGACAGACCTCGCCTCCAATCTAGAGAGGCACTGATTTATTCGGCTCAAGCGGCCTGAATTGTAGCGAATCCTGTAACATCACACCATGTCTGGTTACGGGGGTTTGGTCATGCAAAGGAATTTTGCTGAGCTGGAATATGCGGGCAAGATCCGCCCGCAAAGCACCGCCGGAAGGCGGAATAGTCAATAATCAGGAGGAAAATCGTTGAACCAACGAATTTCAGGTGTTTTTAAGCCGTTGCATTGCTTAAAAATTAAGCAGTCAATTCAAGGTGGGCGCAATTCACTATTTGTTCAGCGGTTCCCCAACCTTGTATGACACGTACGGATCCCTGCCCTCCATTTTCTTCGTGCAAAATGGGAAAACGATCATGATTGACGGGATTAATCGGTTGGGGTAAATTGTACAAACAATATAATATTTAATGAGGAGATTGAATCATGGAGCTTCCCGATCGGGATGGTGATGGGTATCTTGTCAATATGGACGACTGGACGCCAGAGGTAGGGCGGGCGATGGCCGAAGCGGATTCATTCGAGTTGAATGAAGCGCGCTGGGAACAAATCATGAAAGCTCGTGATTACTTTGAGGAGTTTTCCATGGTGCCACCGATACGCAAGTTTGCCAAATATATCAATCAGGATCAGAAGGAGGTATTCAACCTCTGGATGACCGGGCCGATGAAACCAATAACAAAGTACGGCGGGATGCCCAAGCCGACAGGTTGCGTCTGATCGTTCGTCGTATCACCTCACACAATCTCCATGTACGCTGACAGGCGAGTACACGCAGTGACAATGATGTTGTGGGGTGTGACTTTTCTGTAGGCGATACATGACATAACTAATACGGAGCAGACACATTAACAACAATTCAACCATCGGGAACTTATCCTGTCCATGACGGATAGTGAGTTTTACCGTAGCCTTCTGCGCGCCTACATCGACAGTGCCAATGATGGCATTTTTGTGTTGTGCGACGAAATGAAATTTCATGTCGCCAATAACCTGTTCCAATCCTGGCTTGGCGTCTCCGAAGACCGGTTGACAGAGCACGGATTCCGCCGCCCGATTACCGATTATATCGGCAACGAAAAAAGCCAGCAACGTTTTATCGAGCACTTCAATTTTGCGTTGACAGGTCGGCCATCCCGGTTTGAGTGTTTGCTTCATTCACCCGGAGCGAATGCACGATGGATAGAAATCAGTCTTAGCAAGGTCAACCTGGAGGCCGGTGAAATGTTCATCGGTGTGGCGCGCGACATTACCGAAAAAAAAGAAAACGAATCCTTGATCTGGCGGCAAGCCAATTATGACTTCCTGACCGGTCTGGCCAATCGTCACCTATTTCAGGATCGCCTGGAACAGGAAATCAAAAAAGCGCAACGTGCCCGCCTGCCGCTGGCATTGATGGTTATTGACCTGGACCATTTCAAGGAAGTAAATGACACTCTCGGCCACGACATGGGCGATTGTCTGCTTAAAGAAGCTGCGCTACGCTTGGATTGTTGCGTACGTGAAGCCGATATTGTGGCTCGCCTGGGCGGGGACGAGTTCGCTGTTATTCTGGGTTCCCTAAGCGAGACTGAATGCCTGGAGCGGATCAGTCAGAATATCCTGCAAGTGCTTGCCGAGCCGTTTCGTCTACGTGATCAAGTGGTTTATCTGTCGAGCAGTATCGGCATCACCTTCTATCCACAGGATGCATCGAGCGTTGAAGATATGCTCAAAGAGGCAGACCAAGCCATGTATGCCGCCAAGCAACAAGGCCGCAACCGTTGCTGTTACTATTCGCCCACCATGCAGGAAGCCATGCAACAGCGCATGCGGTTGGTCAATGATTTGCGCGCTGCAGTCGTAGTACCGGACGACGCATTCTTTTTGCTCTACCAGCCTGTTATCAATCTGGCAAGCGGGGGCATCCACAAGGCAGAAGCCTTGATTCGATGGCGGCATCCCACACGCGGGATCGTCAACCCTACCGAGTTCATTCCTGTTGCCGAAGACACGGAAATGATCCTCCAGATTGGTGATTGGGTATTTCACGAAGCGCTACGCCAGGTTACGCGCTGGCGTTTGTTGTACCACCCGGAATTTCAGATCAGCGTCAACATCTCCCCAGTGCAAATACGACATGCCAGCCATGCTTATGACTGGGTAGATTACCTGCAAAAGGTTGATCTACC
>JAJYGL010000248.1 GCA_021790625.1 Pseudomonadota bacterium
TGGGTATTGGTCGCGTCTGGCGAACACTGTTCGAGCACGTGGTGCCTGCTGGTATGGTTTGCTAATTTCGGCGGCATACGTTTTAAACCGAAACCTGCACGCTGCGTGACGGCACAGCAGCAGATCCTGAAAACAGACCAAAAATTCTGGCCGGTAATTTTGTGTGGCGAATATGGATAACGGCGCTCCTAACGGATTTTTACTTTAATGAGTTCCTCGCCTTCGGGATCGGTAACGTGCACAGCACAGGCGATGCAGGGATCAAAGCTGTGAATGGTGCGCAATATCTCCAGAGGTTGTTTGGGGTCATGCATCTGTGTGCCTTTGAGTGCGGCTTCATAGGGTCCATCCTGTCCCTCTGCGTCACGTGGCCCCGCATTCCAGGTGCTGGGAACGACGGCCTGGTAGTTGTCGATCTTGCCATCCTTGATGATAATCCAATGTGCCAGAGAACCGCGCGGGGCTTCCGTGTAACCCACGCCTTTGGCCGTAGACGGCCAGCTAGAGGGTTCCCATCGTTTTTCATTAAATGTGCGCACATCGCCAGCCTTGATGTTGGCAATCAAATTGTCGTACCAGGGCTGCATGGCATCGGCAATGATCTTGCTCTCCAGTGTGCGTGCGGCTGTGCGCCCTAGGGTGGAGTACAGTGCGGTAACGGGCAGGTCGAGTTTTTTCAGTGTCATGCCCACCAATTCTTGTGTCTGCTCATGTCCTTTGGCATACAGCATCAATACGCGTGCCAGCGGGCCCACTTCCACGACATGACCTTTCCAGCGCGGTGATTTGATCCAGGAGTAGGATTGGTCCACATCTAATTGGGCATACGGCGGCTTGGGTCCGCTGTAATCCAGGTTGGTTTCGCCGACATAGGGATGCAAACCCTTGTTCTTGCCGTTGCTATAGTCATACCATGAATGAGCGACGTATTCCTGAATTTGATCTGCGGCATTCAGGTCAACCGGATGAACGATGGACAAGTCACGATTGAGAATCACACCAGAAGGAATCAAAAAGCTGGCGGGGTCGGACATGCCTTTTTCCGGAAAATCACCATAGCTCATGAAATTGCCGACTCCTTCGCCCAGTTTGAACCAGTCTTTGTAGAAGCCGGCAATGGCCAAAGTATCTGGCAAATAAACCTGATCGACGAACTCACGCATCTGATTAATGATGTCCTGTACTTTTTGTAGTCCTTCCATGTTCAGCGAAGTGGTACCCGAACTGGCGCCTTGACCTTCAGGATGAATGCTGATTGCGCATGGCACGCCACCCACCACAAAGTTGGGATGCGGGTTCTTGCCCCCGAAAATTGCATGCAGTTGCGCCACATTACGTTGCCAGGCCAGTGCGTCCAAATAGTGGGCGACGGCCATCAGATTAGCCTCAGGCGGCAATTTGTAACCGGGGTTTCCCCAATAGCCGTTGGCAAAGATACCAAGTTGACCGCCTTCGACAAAGCCCTTGAGTTTCTTCTGCACATCAGAAAAATAACCGGGAGAGGATTTGGCATAGCTGGAAATACTTTGTGCCAGCTCCGAGGTGGCTTTGGGGTCGGCCTTGAGTGCCGAGACGACGTCGACCCAGTCCAACGCGTGCAGGTGATAAAAATGCATAACGTGATCATGCACAAACTGTGCGCCGATCATCATATTGCGGATCAATTGTGCGTTGGCTGGAATTTCATATTTCAGCGCATCTTCCACCGCGCGGACTGAGGCAATGCCATGTACCAGGGTACATACTCCGCAGATGCGTTGGGCGAACGCCCAGGCATCACGAGGATCGCGGCCGCGCAAAACCAGTTCGATGCCGCGCACCATGGTGCCGGCACTGGAAGCACGGGTAATCATGCCGTTGGCATCTGTTTCGGCCTCGATGCGTAAATGCCCTTCGATGCGGGTAATCGGATCGACAATAATGCGGTTGCTGGGTATGTTCATTTCTCCTCCAGATTGTCGGCGACCAGCTCTAACAGGCTGAGCATGGTTTTGTCCCAATGAAAGTGGTTTTGGCTATCATCAAAGGTTTGACGGCAGTTAGAGCAACTAGAAACCAGCAACTCAGCGCCCGTATCGTCCACCTGCTTCATTTTGATCTGGAATGCCTTATAACGGATGGGATCAGCCCGATGTATGGTGACCACACCGCCGCCACCGCCACAACACCAATTCAACCCTTTGTTGTCTTTCATTTCGATTAGCGATGCCCCCAAACCACTGAGCACATCACGTGGCGCTTCAATAGCACCACCACGCCGCGATATCTGGCAAGGGTCATGAAAAGTCAAGGTTTTGCCAAGCGGTTTGGTTTTTATCGCACCATTTTTGGTGTTTTCCGCTAAAAATTCAGAAATGTGCAGTACCCTGAAAGGTAAAGGCTTGCCATAAATGTTTGCGCCCTGCCAGCGCATTGCACCGTAGGCATGTCCACATTCTGGCAGAAGCAGCAATTTCGCCCCGGCAGCGATAGTGGCATGAATGAGCTTCATGCTCGCCTCTCGTTGCCAGTCCGCGTTACCGGAGAGCATGCCGAAGTTCGTCGCCTCATAGCCATCGCTACGAAAAGTCCAGTTCAGTTTGAGGTGATTGAGAATTTTTGCGGTGGCAACGATGGAATCCGGATATTTCATGATTTCTATGGAAGACATGGTGACGACGACATCGGCCTGTGTTTTGTCCATATGAATGTCGACATGATTTTCATCGGCGAGCCATTCGCAGCGGTCTTTGAATACTGCGGGTGTGGCGCCGAGCGGGCTGCCCTCACGTTTGGCGCGTTCCGCCACCGCCCAGAGTTCGTGCGGCACCAACCCAGCCTGACTCATGCCATGACGTGCCAGCCCAATCAGCGAGGCAATATCGATACCCATGGGACAGATCAGCGTGCAACGACCACACAAAGTACAACTGTCATAAATCAGCGCTTGCCATTCTTCCAACTGCGTTATTGTGACTTTTTTCTTCAGATTCAACGCCCGATAAACCATGGCGAACGGCCCAGCTTCCCGCTTATACGCTTGCTTGAATGGTTCCAGTTTCCAGATTGGCGTGTATTTGGGATCCTCGGTAGCGACGTAAAAGTGACATGCGTCTGCGCACATGCCACAGTGAATGCACGATTCCATATAAGTGGCTGCGACTGCACCAAAATCTTTTACGAAAGAACGCATCGCCAGTTCTACCCGTTGCGTATCGGACAGGTCGCCTTGCTTGTCATAACGCACCTCAGGGCTTTTTATCGAAATGCGCGGTTGACCGAGTTCCAGAGGGTGTGCGCTGTCAATATCTGCCGTACTCATATTGATGCTCCCTTACGTTCAAATAACGCGCCAGTCGTACCGCGCGAAATAAATATCAAGGCCGAATGTGTGAGCTTGCCAAAAGGAAACCACACCAGCAGTAGCGCGACGGATAAAATATGAATCGCCAGCAATGTTTCGTAACGCGCGCCAACGTGGGCAACGGCCAGCATGCCGGTGACAATCGGCGCAACGGTGACCAGCCAACTGAAATAGTCATCAAAATTCGATAACAGGCGCAGCACCGGATGGCTGAGTCGTCGAATCAATATGACGACGAGCGTAACGAGGGTAATTGCGCTGGTCAGATTAATGACCACACTGGGTAAATTAGGCCAATCAACCCCTGTCAACGCCTTGAAAAACAAAATATGGGGCGCAAAACCGAATACGATAATCACCAGACCAAGGTGAAAAACATAGCTAAGAGACAGACTGAAAATAGTGCGTTGCCTGAACTCGCGGTGTGGCCAGGATCGAGTAATGATCAACTTGATGGCGCCCGGCCAACTGACAGCGTTACGCGGCGTCGAGAAATCAGGACTGCGTTTAAGCAGAAGAATACCCACCAAGCGCCAGGTAATGCCAAAAAAGAACACCGTAGCGGCCCAAGTCAATGCAGGCCCACGGGCAAATTGCAGCAAGTCCATGTTATTTCTCCTCGCCAATGTGGGTCTGATGTTTGCGTGACAGGGCCGCCGCGACTGCACCTGCGGCGACGCCGCTCAATGCGCCAATGGCAACAACATGCACATTACTTGCAAGCGGTGTCGATAACGGCTGGTAAAAACTGCCTTTGTCCCAAAAATTGGGTTCAGAGCAACCCAAACAACCATGCCCGGATTCAATCGGATAACTCACGCCCCCATTCCATTTGAGGGTGGCACAAGCGTTGTAGGTCGTCGGCCCCTTGCAACCTAGTTCATAAAGACACCAGCCATTGCGTGCGCCTTCGTCATCGAAGGTTTTGGCAAATTTACCCTGATCGTAAAACGGTCGTCGATAACAACGGTCATGGATGGTGTCGGCAAAAAACACCTTGGGGCGCCCAATGTGATCCAACTCCGGTAATTTTCCATAGGTGACAAAATAAGCCAGTGTGCCTGCAATCACTGAAGGGATGGGAGGACAGCCCGGCACGTTCATGACCGGCTTGTCTTTGATGATGTCGGATACCGATACCGCGCCGGTTGGGTTAGGATTGGCATGCGGAATACCGCCATAAGAAGAGCATGTCCCTACTGCGACGATAGCCGCCGCACCCTTGGCAGCATCTATCAGTCTGTCATAGTTGGAAACACCGGCCACCGTCGAATACACTCCGCC
>JAJYGL010000127.1 GCA_021790625.1 Pseudomonadota bacterium
CCAAAGCCTGCGTGCATCAGGACATGGTTGACGCTTTCGTTACTGGCGCTGTATTGCACGAACAGACTCAACAGCAAAAGCATAAACAGCATGAACAATAATGGGTAGTCGATATGGGTGGCGAATTTTCGCCAGAAATGTTTAGTCAACATGATCGATGGCCGGCGTGGCTGGTGTGCTGATGGGCGTTATGGTGGGAGTAGTGATGGCAGGCATTTTTTTCAGCAGATAGTAGTCCATGACGGCACGGGCAATGGGTGCTGCTGTGGTGCCGCCATGGCCACCATTTTCAATGAAAATGGCAATGGCGATTTTGGGGTGGTCGGCGGGGGCGAAGGCGATGAAAACGGCATGGTCGCGGTGGCGCAAGGTGAGGCTGGCGGCATGGTATTTTTCGTTTTGTCGGATACCAACCACTTGCGCGGTACCTGTTTTGGCAGCGATGAGATAGGGTGCGCCCATGCAGGCGTGAGAGGCTGTGCCGCCTGGTCGGGTAACATCTATCATGGCGTCGACGATGACTTGTCGGTCGGCAGGCGGGATCTGGATGACGCGGGTGATTTTCGCCGGTGTGCCGTGGTATCGGCCGGTTTTGCTGTCGGTAATGCCGCGCACGACTTGCGGTTGCCAGACAGTTCCGCCATTGGCCAGTGCTGCCGTGGCGACGGCCAGCTGCAAGGGTGTGGTGAGGTTGTATCCCTGGCCGATGCCACAAATGACGGTTTCTCCAGGATACCAGGGTTGGCGCGAGATTTTGGCTTTCCATGCGCGAGACGGAAGCACACCGCTGACCTCACCAGGCAAGTCGATGCCGGATTTTTGACCGAAACCAAATTGTGCCAGATAGTCATGCATGCGGTCGATGCCCAGATCGTTGGCAAGGTGGTAGTAGTAAGTATCACACGAGACGACGATGGATTTGTGCATGTCTACTATACCGTGTCCGTTGGGTGCCCAGTCGCGGTATCGGTGACTGCTGCCCGGAAAAGTGAAATAACCCGGGTCGAAAATGGTCTGCTCTGGCGTACGAACACCATAGTGCAAACCGGCCAGTGCCAAGAAGGGTTTAATGGTGGAACCTTCCGGATAGGCAGCTCGCAGGGCGCGGTTGATGAGTGGGTGGTCAGGGGAGTCGTTGAGTTGGTTCCAGTCTTCGCTGTCGATGCCGTCAACAAAGAGGTTGGGATCAAACCCTGGATGGCTGACCAGCGCGAGCACGCCGCCAGTATTTGGGTCAAGCGCAACCATCGCGCCACGAAAGTTGCCAAAAGACTGCTCGGCAATGGCTTGTAATTTGGCATTCAGCCATAAGGTCAAATGGTCCCCGGAAATAGGATTTTGCTGTGCCAATGAACGGATGATATGCCCATTGGCGTCAGTTTCCACCTGATCAAATCCTGTTTGACCATGCAAGGCGGTTTCGTAGCTTTGTTCGATACCGGTTTTGCCGATATGGTCGGTGCCCAGATAATTGTTGAGCTGGTTGTTTTTTTCAAGTGCAGCCAGGTCCGCATCGTTCATGCGAGCGACGTAGCCGAGCAGATGCGCTGCCAGCATGCCTTGCGGATAGTGTCGAAACAGGCGTGCTTTGACTTCGACACCGGGCAGGCGATAGCGGTTGGCTGCAATACGCGCGGCTTCGGTGTCAGTCAGATGGGTGCGCAAGGGCAGCGTTTCGAAGTGGTGGCTTTCGGACAGGATTTTGAAGAAGCGCCGCTTGTCGGCGGGGGTGATGGAAATCAGTTGTGCAACGTCATTAATCGTTGCATTCAGATCATGGATTTTGGCCGGCGCGAGTTCGACAGTATAAGCAGAATAATTGTTGGCCAGTACAACACCATGATCGTCGGTGATGATGCCGCGGTTGGGCGGGATGGGGATGCTGGAGGTACGGTTGTTTTCTGCCTGTTTGAGATAGCTGGCATGATGAACGATCTGGATATCGACAAGGCGGGCGAGCAGCAGGACGAAAGCCAGCAGAATGAAGCCGGTGGCAAGGTGAATGCGTTGTTGGAAGTAGGTGCGCGCCCGATCCTGGGCGGGCAGTTCCATGGATGGTTTCATGGAAGGTTTCATGATTTTTCGTGCGGAGCCTTATTGTGCAACTGATGCAGGATGATCCATAACACAAACCAGCATAGCATGCCTGTCACGGTGGAAAAGGCGTAGTACAGCGGTGTACGGGAGTCGCCTGCAAATGTGGCGACGACCAGGTTGACAATTTCATCGATCAGCAGAAACACCAGCACTGGTAATGCTTGCTGCCAAGGGGGAAAGTTGAACAACCTGCGCTGAAACAGGCCAACAGCATAGATGGTGACGGCGTAGGCCAGCGCGTGTTGCCCAAGGTGCGCACCATCGGCAAAATCTTCAACAAGGCCAAGCCACCAGGCATGGCCAACGCCTATTTGATCGGGTCGGTAGATTGCCCAATATAACGTCACCAGCAACAGGAAATCCGGTCGCAGCCATAACCAGTCGATACGCCATGGCAACAGGTTGCAGACCATCGCCAGCAGCAGGCTGACGGCGATGGTCGTGCCGTGGTGATGTGTCGGTATGGCGGTGGCGGGCGGGGCTAGAATCGGCATGGCGTCAGTGTGGGGTGCCTGAGCGCGGAGCGTCTGGTATCAGCACCAGGATGTGATTGTGACGATCAATATTGGCCAACTGGTGGCAGTCGATGTGTGCAAATGATTGGCTGTTGCTCTGGGAGCCGGTAATGGTGGCGACCGGAAGTCCGGCAGGGTAGAGGCCATCGAGTCCTGACGTGATCAGCCTGTCACCTTGGTGAATATCGGCGTGGTTGGGCAGATAACGCAGTTCAATGCCATCGCCGGTTCCATAGAGAATGGCGTGTTCACCCGTGCGCTGGATTTGTACCGGTGTCGTCTCATCTTTATCACTGATGAGCGCAATCTGGCTGGTAAAGGGATAAACCTGGGTTACTTGACCGACCAACCCGGAGTCATCGACGGCAATGGCCCCGGCACGAACACCGGCATGACTGCCAATATCGATAGTAATCTGGCGCTGATATGGATCGCGTGGAATACTGAGAATTGCAGCGGCATGGCTGACCAGCGATTGTCGGTTGCGCAGGGCAAGCAAGGCGCGCAGTTGCTGATTTTCCTGCAAAACGTGTTGTAATTGCCAGGCGTCGATCTGAAAATTGATGGCTTGTTGATGCAATTGTTTGTTTTCCGCAAGTAATAATTGCTGGCGGGTAAAAAAAGTATCCATTTGCCGGATGACGAGCCATGGGGTCTGCGCTGTCACCTGAATGGGATAAAGCAAAGTATTGCCAGTTGTGCGCAGAAAAGCAAGAACATGAAATCGCGCGTCAGCGGTGATGAGCAGAATACTGGTCAGCAGATAGAGTAACAGTTTTGCGCCCGCGCTCAAACCATGCGGGAACAGGGTAAGGTGAGGAGGCGGACGCGAGCGCATATATCAGTGCTGGCTGGATAATGGGTAGGTGATCAGGAATCCTGGGCAAAAACGGTGTGCAAGTGATCCATTTCTTCCAGTGCCCGCCCCGAACCCCGCACCACACAGGTGAGCGGATCTTCAGCGATAATGACGGGAAGGCCGGTTTCTTCCATCAGTAACCGGTCAAGGTCATGCAATAGTGCACCGCCGCCAGTGAGCACCATGCCTTTTTCGGCAATGTCGGCACCCAGTTCAGGAGGAGTTTGTTCCAGAGCTGATTTGACCGCGCCGATGATGTTGTTGAGCGGGTCGGTCAATGCTTCCAGGATTTCATTGCTGGAAATGGTAAAGCTGCGCGGGATGCCTTCAGCAAGGTTGCGCCCCTTGACTTCCATTTCCTTGACATTCGGGCCAGGGAAGGCAGTACCGATGCCTTTTTTGATGGCTTCTGCCGTGGCTTCGCCAATCAGCATGCCATAGTTGCGGCGAATATAGTTGATGATGGCCTCATCGAATTTGTCGCCACCGACGCGTACCGAGTTGGCGTACACGATGCCGCCTAGCGAAACCACACCGACTTCGGTGGTGCCGCCGCCAATATCGACGACCATCGAGCCGGTTGCTTCTGCAACGGGCAGATTGGCGCCAATCGCTGCTGCCATGGGTTCTTCAATCAGATAAACCTGACGAGCGCCTGCGCCAATGGCCGATTCCCGGATGGCGCGACGTTCCACTTGTGTCGATCCGCATGGTACGCAAATGATGATGCGCGGACTCGGATGAAACATGCGGGTATTGTGAATTTTTTTGATGAAGTATTTGAGCATTTGCTCGGTGATGGTGAAGTCGGCAATCACGCCGTCTTTCATCGGGCGAATGGCAGTGATATTGCCGGGTGTGCGCCCCAACATCATCTTGGCTTCCAGGCCCACCGCCTGGATGGTGCGTTTGGCGCTGGCCGCGTCGTGACGAATGGCAACCACGGAAGGCTCGTCAAGCACGATGCCTTTGCCACGTACATAAATCAACGTGTTTGCCGTGCCAAGGTCAATGGCAAGATCGGTGGAAAAATAGCCGCGTAAAGATTCGAACATGGTGTGTTACAGTACAAGTGATTGAGTGGAATATCTGCGTCGGCATGGCT
>JAJYGL010000007.1 GCA_021790625.1 Pseudomonadota bacterium
TCATGCTCAACAGGCCATCGGCATCATCGACATATTCGCCACGCAGTGACAGCAGCCAGTCGCTGGAGATAGTGTAATTGGCGTACAGCGCGATACCGGTCGCCGTGCCCGTACCGTTGGTGCCATTCAACAGATTGGCATTGTCCTTGGTCAGATAATCCACGTTGGCGACGAAGTTGAGCGCGTCAGTTGCATTGAGAGTGCCCACGGCGTCAAACAGTTGCAATGTACCGCTACCGGCGCCGCCTGCTCCACTTATCCCTTCGTACAGCGGCGAATCGCCGTTGTAATACGCCAGCGAGTAGGAGAACATTTTGCTCGGCGTGCCGGAGATGCCAAGTTCCAGCGTTTTGCCGGAGCTGCCATTCACGGCATAAGGGGTGGAAGGCGTGCTGGTGTAGTTCCAGCCATTGTTGACACCCGCGGTCAGCGTGAGCGCGCTGGAGACAGCGTCGACCACGCGCACGCCGGTATGGGTGATGGGCTCCATCAGGGTGTTCAGTAAGGAGCGGGAGATTTCGTTGTCATCATTTGGCGTCGCGACTTCGGCTCCTGCCAGCGTGGAGAATTTGCCCGCTATCATGGTGTAAGTGCTTACGGCGTATTGAGCAAATGCATTGTAGAGGTCGAACTGGGTCGTGGGAGCGGTAGATGAACCGGTTTCAACTTGGCGTAGGATTTGCGCGTCGGAACCGGCAATCGCGGTAACTTGCGCGCCTGCGCCGGTGGCGGGCAGGTAGGCGATGGTCAGCGCGCCCTGATTGGCGGTAAAGCCATTCTGCGTCGTGTCGAACTGGCGCAGCGCCGGGGTATCTGAGCCAAAATAATTGTAGGTGGCGGCGACGTAACCGGTCAGGGTGAGCCCCGGTGTGGCGGCGATGACCGCTCCCAGGCTTGGCGCGGCAGGTGCGGCAGGTGCTGTGCCGTCAGCCATGACCGTACCAGAGATGCTGGCCAGTGCAAGGGTAAGGATGGTTTTGTTCAGATTCCGCATGAAAATTCTCCCATGAATGCGTCGTGCAAGATTGCGCAACCAATCAAGCATAAGTTGTGCCAGATGCGTAACATCATGAAAATAAATTCGTTACTGGTTTTTCATCCGAGAACGTTTTTTGTTTTGCACAAATATGGTGCATCAAGTATTTGGTGACGCTCCTGAATTGTGCACTAAACGGGTGCGTTTATTATGTTGTTGTATTGACGATTGACGTCAATGACCGTCTTATGGCAGACAGACGGTATCGTTTTTATCTGGTTTTTTTATCTGGTTTATAGTAATACTATATCGTATTGTTCTTGCATGTACAGGGTTTCTACTTGCAGGGAAACCGGTTTGGCGATGAAATCGCTCAGTTGGGCGAGGCTGGCGGATTCTTCATCCAGAAACAGGTCGATGACGGACTGTGCGGCCAGAATCCGGTATTCGCGTGCGTTATACTGCCGCGCTTCGCGCACGATTTCGCGCAAGATTTCATAGCAGATGGTTTGTGCGGTTTTGACTTCGCCACGACCTTTGCAGCTGGGGCAGGGTTCGCACAAAATATGCGCCAGGCTTTCGCGGGTACGTTTGCGGGTCATCTCGATAAGACCCAATGGCGAAAAATCATAGACATTGGTGCGGGTCGGGTCACGCGCGAGCACCTTTTTCAGTTCTTGCAAGACTTCATGCTGGTGTTCGCGGTTGTCCATGTCGATAAAGTCGATGATGATGACGCCACCCAGGTTGCGCAATCGTAATTGGCGGGCAATGGTTTGAGCGGCTTCAAGATTGGTTTTGAATACCGTGTCGTCAAAATTGCGGGCACCGACAAATCCGCCCGTGTTGACATCAATCGTGGTCAACGCCTCGGTTTGGTCGATAATCAGATAGCCGCCAGATTTGAGGTCAACGCGCCGTGCCAGTGCACGCTCGATTTCGGCTTCGACGGCGTACAGATCAAACAGTGGGCGCTCGGCAGCGTAGTGTTGCAGCTTGCCTGCGACGGTCTGTGTGTACTGTTCAGCGAATTCCAGCATTTTTTGCCATGTTTCGCGTGAGTCGATCAGGATGCGGGTGGTTTCTTGCGTGGCAAAATCACGCAGCACACGCAAAGACAGATTCAAATCCTGATAGAGCAGGGTTTTGGGTGCTGCGGTGCGGGCGCGTTGCTGGATATCGTGCCAGAGTTGGCGCAGATATCGCACGTCGGCACGCAGGGCGTCGCTATCGGCTTCTTCGGCCAGGGTGCGAATGATGAATCCGCCACTTTCACTGCCATTTTCGCCTTCACTGAGCAGGGGTTGCAGTTTTTGACGCAATTGTTCGCGTTCTGCCTCGTCGCCAATTTTTTGTGAGATGCCGATGTGTGAATCCTGCGGTAAAAAGACCAGAAAGCGGCCAGCAAAGCTGATTTGTGTGGACAGGCGCGCCCCCTTGCTGCCGATGGGGTCTTTGATGACCTGAACCAGTATCCCCTGCCCTTCAAACAGCACTTGTTCGATGGGACGAAGATTGCCGTTCTGTTTTTCCTCCCAGATATCGGCGACATGCAGAAATGCGGCGCGCTCAAGCCCGATGTCGACAAAAGCCGATTGCATGCCCGGCAGCACGCGGCAGACTTTACCGAAATAGATATTGCCGACCAGACCACGCTGGCTGCTGCGTTCAATATGCAATTCCTGGGCGACGCCAAGGTGCATGACGGCAACGCGGGTTTCTTGTGGGGTCACGTTGACCAGAATTTCTGCGCTCATAATAGTGTAGGTTGATGATGGGTTGACGGGGCGATTGTACCCGGATATGTCGCGGAATGGCTCGATCCCGGCAACCTGTCGCGCAATAGTCGATGCCAGTTTTCGTGCGGACCATCCGTGGCGGCGGAAATGAGCAGAATCTCGCGTGCGCGGGTGAGCGCGACATAGAGCAGATTGTGCGATTCGCGCTCGGCGTCACGGGTTTCTGCTGTCAGTACATCGGTCTGCCAGCTGGCACGCCATTCTTTTTTGGTGAGCAGTGAAAAGTGTTGCGGTCGTGTGGCATCAGCTGGCCAATGACAGATAACCTCATAGTGATTGCCGGGCGGTTGTTTGCGTCCGCCGCTGTCGATAAGCCAGATAATTGGTGCTTCCAGTCCTTTGGCGCCGTGTACCGTGTGGATGCGGACAGCATCAAAGCGTTGGCCGATGTTGCCTTCGGCCAGGTCATCTCTATCACGCAGATGTTCCAGATCATGCAGAAAACCGGGCAGGTTGGGGTAGCGTCCGCTGGACAACTGTAACGACAGGGCAAGAAAAGTTTCCAGATTGGCGATGATGCCGGCGGCGCGCTGTGTCGATACACGTTCGGCATAACGCGCAAAAACCGAGCGCTCATGCAAAATGCGGTCGATGAGGTCGTGCGGCGGTAACTGTGCTGCCAGCGCGCGCCAGCGTGGCAGACAGTCGCGCGCCAGTAACAACGCCGTGCTGGAAGTATCGAGTGCGAGCAGGGCTTGCCAGATAGCATCGGGTCTGGGTGAGCCATTGGCACTATTTGCGCCATTCATGTTGTTGGCGCTGAAGAACAAGGCTTGCAGGTCGGCATCGCTGGCGGAAAACAGGGGAGAGCGCAGGGTATGGGCGAGCGCCAGTCGGTCATGACGGTGGATGAGGCAGCGCAATAGCGCCATCATGTCATGGATTTCCATCTGCTGCATGAGGCCGCTCTGCCGGCTGCCCAGATAGGGAATTCCCGCTTGTTTCAGAGCATTTTCGTAGTGGTCGAGATGGGTACGGCTGCGCACCAGAATCAGAATGTCGCGGTATTGCACAGGTCTTGGAGCGTTGGTTTGCGGGTCGTTGATTTGCCAGTTGGCAATGATGTCCTGAATCTTTTCGGTTATCATGGCAGCTTCCTGGCGCCGTGCCTGTTGTTCCGGTTTTTCCTGTGCGGCGTGCAACAGGGGGTTGCGGCATGGTCGTGGCTGATGGGTTGCGTCGTCAGTCGGGGTCGGAAGGGGTAAAATTTCCAGTCGGCCAGGGCGGTGGGCATCATGGGCGACATGGGGGGCGAACAGAGGGTAGTCGAGGCTGCCAAAACAGGTGTTGAGGTTGTCTACAAGGGTCGCGGCGAGTCTGCGGCTGGTATTCTGCCGCAAATGGCTGGCATGGTAATGTTGTTGCAGGGTTTGTGTGGCCAACTCGAACAGGCCGGCTTTGGCGCCACGAAAACGGTAAATCGATTGTTTCGGGTCGCCCACCAGCATCACATCCGGCGGTTCGCCTGCCTCGGCGCTGGCGGTAAGCCAGGTTTGCAAGATACGCCATTGCAGCGGGTTGGTGTCCTGAAACTCATCCAGTAACACATGGCGATAGCGGGTGTCGAGTTTGTGCAGCAGATAATCGGTGTCGTCGTGGCGAGCGAGCAGTTGTGCCGCCAGCCATTCGACATCGGTAAAATCGAGCACCCGTTCCTGTTGCTTGACGTTTTGATATTGTTGCAAAAATTGACTGCCCAGACGAAAAGTGGCCGCATTGAGTGTCAGCGCCAGAACGTCAATCTGTTGTTGCCACGCAAGGACGAGCGCTTCGCTGACCGTGCAGTGTGCCGCATACAGGGCTTGTGATTCAGGTGTTTTGCCGGGTTTTATGGTTTGATTGACGGCTTTTTTCTGGGTGAGAATCAGTTGGCACAATTCGGTGAGGCAGGTATCAGGGGGGAGGTTTCCACTCAGCAGTTCGTCAATGATGAACCCGATGGCATGGGCGGCGGCTTGACGTTTGTTCGTGCTGCCGGCAAGCAGATTCTGGTAGTGCCGCAGGGTGGACAACCAGTCTGGTTGCGCAAACAGGGCGCTGGCTGGTGATTCTGTCGGGCAAAACCGGGCCAGTTGTTGTGTGGCGAACGCGGCTGCGTTGGTTTCACCTTCAGTATAGGCCCACCATTCGCTGCGACGGGCAAGAAAGTTGTGCAGCAATTTGCGCGTGTTGTGTTGACCGAAGTGAGCGATGAGCGTGGTCAGGTCTTCGGTTAAATTTGGCTGGTTCACCAGTTCCCGACGCAAGTTTTGCCAGGCATGGAGGATGAGCGCATGGGTGTTTTCGCTCAAGGAGAAACCGGCATATGGCGCGTTGATGGGGGCGTGGCGTAACAATTCAAAAAACCAGGCATGAAAGGTCAGCAGACGAATGCCCGGTTGCGCCATAAGGACGTGTTCAAACAGGCCGCGTGCGCGCAGGAGCGCTGCATCCAGATCCGTTTCCGGGACGGCGCGTTCGCGCAGAAAGTGACGTACGGCGTCGTCGTCCGCACTGGCGCAAAAGCGCAACCATGCGTGCAAGCGCTCGCGCATTTCACCGGCTGCCTTGCGGGTGAACGTGATGGCGAGAATGGCAGAAGGGTTGGCACCATCGAGCAGCAACCGCACGATACGTGATACCAGCAGCCAGGTCTTGCCGCTGCCGGCGCATGCCTCGATGACGACGGAGCGACGGGGGTCGAGTGCGGCGTGAATGAGCGTGCGATCCGATGATGTATGGGTGCTCGCCATAATTTGACAGAATGTCTGTCTGTCAGTATATGCTTGTCAACGGATGACAACCTGCGTCGGTCCGTCGATGGCTTCGATGGCGGATTTCGCCGCCTCACCGGCCAGTACGGCACGGATGCCGGGCAAATAGCGGTTGATGCATTCGAGTGAGAACACGATGAGTGTTTTTACCATGTTTGCGCTCAGCTCGCCACCGTTGACATCGATGCTGTTCTTGAAATTGAATTCGCCATCATTGACGTCGATTTCAAAATTGCCCAAAGGCAGGCCGAAATTGGCGCGCGTCAGGAACTCCGCCAGCGCGCTGATGCGTTCTTGCGGGACGGGTAAGTCCTGTGGGCGGCTGTATACGAACAAACGGTGGTTTTGTTCATGGCTGTGGATATACAGGTTCAGTTTGCCGGCAGCGCCCTCGACGGGCAGGTTGATGACCGGCATGTCCGGAATCCGGACGTAAGGCAGTCCCATGGATTGCAGGCATTGTTCGGCGATATCGGTTAACGTCATGATTTACCCTTTTGGTGCGGAGGTGGATAGAGAGGTTGATGCGTGAAGCAGGTGGTTGGATAGCCGGATGAATGCCTCGACGGGCAGATTTTCGGCGCGTAGTGTCGGATCGATGTCCAGTGTACGGTAATCGGCTTCTTCCACCAGTTTCCCCAAACTGTTGCGCAGTGTTTTGCGGCGTTGGGAAAAGGCCTGCGCGACAGTACGGCTGAACAGGGTATGGTCGTGTACGGCAATACCGGGGAAGGGGCGTGGAATCATGCGTACCACGGCCGATTGTACTTTAGGTGGGGGATTGAAAGCTTCTGGCGGCACGTCAAACAACGCCTCCATGTCGAAGTGGTATTGCAGCATGACCGACAGGCGGCCGTAGGCACCATGGCCGGGGCTGGCTGTCATCCGGTCGACGACTTCCTTTTGCAGCATGGCGTGAATGTCGTGCAGGTGGGGCGCGTGTTCGGCCAGATGGAATAACAGCGGGGTGGAGATATTGTAGGGCAGGTTGCCGACGACGCGCAAGCGTTCGCCCAAGCTGGAAAAATCGAATTCGAGTGCGTCGGCGGCGTGGATGCGCAGTTTTTTTGCCGGGTATTGTTTTTCGAGCCGGGCAACAATATCGCGATCGAGTTCAACGACGTGGAAATGGGGCAGGGCTTCGAGCAGCGGCCGTGTCAGCGCGCCCAGGCCGGGACCGATTTCCACCAGATTGTCGCTGGTTTGTGGCCGGATGGCGTGTACGATGGCGTGGATGATATCGTCATCGCACAGAAAATGTTGACCAAAACGTTTGCGGGCAATGTGTTCAGCCATGTGGCGTTCCTGAAGTGGCTGCCAGTGCAATTGCTGCGGTGAGGCTGCCGGTGTGGATGTTGCCATGACCGGCCAGATCGAGCGCCGTGCCGTGATCGACGGAGGTGCGGATAATCGGTAATCCCAGCGTGACATTCACGCCTGCACCGAAACTGGCGTATTTGAGTACCGGCAAACCCTGGTCGTGGTACATGGCCAATACGCAGTCGGCATGTTGCAGATGATGGGGCTGGAACAGCGTATCGGCGGGCAGCGGCCCTTCCAGCAGCATGCCTTGCGCACGCAGACGCGTGAGAACCGGAATGATGATGCGCTGTTCTTCGTCGCCCAAATGACCGGATTCGCCGGCGTGCGGATTAAGTCCGGACACCAAAATGCGTGGTTGACTGATGCGGAACTGGGTGCGCAAGGCATGGTGCAGGATAGTGAGCGTGTGGGTCAACAGTTCGTCGGTGATGGCATCGGCGACATGGCGTAAGGCAAGATGCGTGGTGGCGAGCGCGACACGCAGGCCGCCGCCGGTCAGCATCATCACCACGTGTGCGGTGTGGGTGCGTTCAGCCAGATATTCGGTATGGCCGGTGAAGGGAATTCCGGCATCATTGATGACGGCTTTATGCACCGGGGCGGTTATCATGCCAGCGAATTCATCCTGCTGACAGCCGCGCACTGCGCGGTCGAGCAAATCGAGCACAAAACGGGCATTGGCGATATCGGGCTTGCCGGGCAGGCTTGGTTTTGCCTGCGGCAGGTGAAGGATGGTCAACTCACCCGCAGCGCAGTTGACGGGGTGATCTGGCTGGTAGTCGTGCAGCGTGAGGGGCAGCCCTCGTTGTTGTGCACGGTCGGTAAGCGTGAGCCGGTCTGCCAGCACGACAACGCCCTGACTGCGGGCGTGCTGCGCCCACAGTACGCACAGGTCGGGGCCGATGCCCGCAGGTTCTCCGCTGGTCAGGGCGAGCGGGCGAGCTTTTGTCTCACTCACTGGTCGAGCGGAAATATTTTGACGTAAGCTTCGTCACGCATTTCACGCAGCCAATCGGTTTGCGCTTCTTCAATCTTGCGGGCGCGAATGGCCTGCATGGCCACCTGATGGCGGTGATTGAGGGTGACGTCTTTTTGTCGCCGTTCGAGTACCTGAATCAGGTGGTAGCCAAACGGTGACTTGATGGGTTGGCTGATTTCGCCTGGCTTCAGGGCATCCATCGCTTGTTCGAACTCCGGCACGGTTTCGCCTGGCGATAGCCAGCCCAGATCGCCGCCTTTGGCAGCGCTGCTGTCATCCGAATATTGTTTGGCCATGGCCCCGAACGTGGCTTTGCCGCTGATGATTTTGTTGCGAATATCGGTCAGGCGCTTGATGGCGTCGTCGGGCGTCACGATTTCATTGGTCTTGATGAGGATGTGGCGGGCATGGGTCTGGCTGATGATGGCGGGTTTGTCCGTGCTGCGTTCTTCAATGAGTTCGATGATGTGGAAGCCTTCGCTGGTGCGCAGCACGTTGGTTGTCTCGCCTGGCTTCAGGGCGCGGATGATGTCGACGAATTGCGGCGGCAACTGGGCAGCAGGCCGCCAGCCGAGATCGCCACCTTCCAGCGCATTCGGAGCGTTGGAATATTCGGTGGACATTTCGGCGAAGCTGGCGCCTTCATGTAGTTT
Organism: Pseudomonadota bacterium; assembly: GCA_021790625.1. Classification (GTDB taxonomy): domain Bacteria; phylum Pseudomonadota; class Gammaproteobacteria; order Burkholderiales; family Sulfuriferulaceae; genus Sulfuriferula. The sequence goes on from JAJYGL010000007.1 coordinate 8,484, forward strand.
TTTCAGCACGTCCTCGGCTTTGGCCTGTGCGGCGGCAATTTGATCACTGGTGGCATCGTTGGGTATGTCGATACTGATGCGCGCCAGATGAAATTCTTCGTCTGCACCGCTTTTTGCCTGCGCGGTCAGATAAGCGTCGACTTCGGCTTCGCTGACGTTGACTTTGTTGTCGACGTCGCGTTGGCGCAGGCGGTTGAGGATGATTTCATGGCGGATGTCGTCACGAAATCTGTTGAACGGCACATGATCCTTGGCCAGCGCCTCTTTGAATTGATCCAGCGTCAGGTGGTTCTGTTCGGCAATGCGCAGGATGGCTTCATCAAGCGCGGCTTCATCGACTTTGATGCCCGTCTGCGCGGCATACTGCAACTGGATGCGATCCAGAATCATGCGGTCGAGCAGTTGTTTTTCCAGAATGTTTTTGGGTGGCAGCGCGATTTTACGGTTGTTTAGCTGTTGCACTGCGCGTTGGTAGCGTTCGTCCAGTTCATTTCGTGTAATCACATCGTTGTTGACGATGGCGACGATGTCGTCGACGAGTTCTGGCTTTTCGCTCGTTGGAGCGTTGGCTGGTGTATCGGCAGCGTGTGCGGGCAGGGTACATGCGGCAAGAGCCAGCATGACGGTAAACAGGTTAGCGAAGAGGAGGCGTGATTTCATTGGAGCTGATATATCCCGGTATACTAAGTTGCAGCGCTTCGAGCGGATTGGAGCCAAGATTGCCCAAACCGTTCAGTTGCAGCTGAATAAAAAAAGCTGTGCTGGTGGTATTGGCTGCGGTGGCAATCGTCTGGAACATGGTCCGCAGCGCCCAACAGCCTCTATTGTATTCGATTCCGGCCAAACCTTGGACAACTTGTTTGTCCAGAATCGAGTAATCGTAGCGAAATAATCCATACAGGCGGCGTGTTATCGGCCATTCGCTGGACAAGTCGATCTCGTCGATCTGTCCGACGAGGGTGCGGTAACTTAAATTCATCACCGAGCCTTGCGTGGGTTGATAACTCAAGACCAGACTTTCGTCGTCGGTCTGACCGGTCTGACTGTTGTAACTGATGATGGCTTCAGCGCGCCAGTCTGCGGTGATTTGTCCGCCAACATCGCCTAGAATGTCGCTGAAGGCGTTGTTGGTGACGACATTGTTGGAAATGACCTGCCCCAGGGCATTCACAATCGGCAGGTTGACCAGTTGTGGGGTGAAATACAGGCGCTCGCCAATGGCAAAGTGCAGCTGTTCTTGGCCTGTGGCTTCGTCGATGAACCGAGAGGTGACGGCCATGGTCATTTGATTGGCGTTGTTGATGCGGTCATAGCCGACATAGCGGTTTTCGGTGAACAGCGTGGCGTAGTTGATGGGGTCGAGCGGTGCTGTGTCGAACACCGGCAGCATGTTCTGGTTCTGGTAGGGAATGTAGACATAATACAGGCGCGGTTCCAGCGTTTGCTGATATTGGGTGCCCATGACCGTGGTGTCGCGGTCGAAATACAGACCGGTGTCCAGACTGATGATGGGCAGGGTGCGTGTGTATTGTGATTGTGGGTCGGTGTTGTTCTGTCCCAGCTGGTAGGCAGTATAGTTGACGCCGATTTTGGGCGTGATGTAGCCATAACTGTTGCTCATCGGCAGGCTCAGGCTGGGGTAGAACACTTCGCGCGTGCCGTTGACCAGTGTGGGATGGACAAATGTGGTGACGTCGCTGTACATATTGAAATCCAGCCCGTTGTTCAGCATTTTGTCGCCGGTGAAGGTGAATTCCGGCATGCGGGCGTAGGGGGGGATAATCGGCGCTGCCGGGTCTTGCAAGGTCTGGAATTGTTGCACGCCGCCGGTCAGTTGCCACCACGAACCATGCCAGGTGAGGGAGGCTTCCTGATCCAGCGTGACCAGCGAGGTCATGTTGAGGTCGTTGGACAGATCGGTGAAAAAGTTGTTGTCGGATACGGACTGATACACCAGATGGCCGGTCAGGTTGGGCGTGAACGTTTGGTCAAGTTGGGCAAAAAGGTCCCAGCGCGCGGTGCCGGTGAGCTTGTCGTTCAGGTAGTTTCCGTCGATGATGCCGCGGGAGCTGTCGGTCAGATAACGGAATTCGCCCCCGGCTTCCAACCCGCGTTTGCTGTAGACTGTGGGGGTAATGGTCGCGTCGTAATTGGGGGCAATGTTCCAGTACCAGGGCAGAGAGAATGTCGCGCCGCTGGTGCTGGTGGTGCCGAATTCCGGCGCGAGAAACCCGCTTTTACGTGAATCGTCGAGCGGGAAATTGATCCACGGCGTATAAAAAATCGGTGTTTGCAAAAAATCCAGCACAACGCCGTGCGCGGTGCCGACTTGATTCAGCGTATCAAGGTTCAGGTCTTTCATGTGCAGTGCCCAGTCGTTGTCACCGACCCGACAGGTGGTGTACGTGGTTTGATTCAACTGATAATGGTTGGGTCCTTTGAATTCAACGCTGGCGGCATCGCCGCGCGCTTCTTTGACGCCTTTGCCGGAAGGGTCGAGCGGGCCGGGGTTCAGGTAGGTGTAGTGGGGCAATTGCATTGCGCCCAGTTGTTGCTTCATGAACATGCCCAGCGATGGGCCTTGGAGCGACAGACCTTGCTGGTCGATGCTGACGTTGCCGTTGGCGTCGACACGGTCTGTGGCTTGCGTGTAATGCAGGTGGTCGGCGGTAACGACGGAGGTGCCGCGCCGGAATTCCACTGCGCCTTGCGCGTCCAGCCATACGTTTTCTACGCCGGAAATTTCATTCGAACGCACGAATACCGGCGGCGAAGGATCCGCTTTTTGCGGGAAGGTCAGCGTGCCGGAACTGACCAGCGGCACGCTGTCGTCAGCTGTGGCAATCCCGGCGGCGCAGGCAACGAGCAGCGGAAACGCGCGCAGCAGGGGTCGAGAGCGCAGGCAATCGGTGCTAGAATTTGTCTTCAAACATTCGGACTTCAAAAAATCATGCCACGCGAACAAGAGATGCTTTCCTGGTTGATGACTCTATGGGACGGGCAGATGCCCGTGTTGCTGCCGGTAAGCGGCGACGCCAGTTTTCGGCGCTATTTTCGCGCACAGTTGCCCGATGGTCGGCATTATATCGTGATGGACGCGCCACCGCAGCAGGAAGATTGTCATCCGTTCGTACAAGTGGCGCAATTGTTGCGTGCCGGCGGCGTCAATGTGCCACACATCGTGCACGCCAACCTGCCGCAAGGCTGGCTGGTGCTGAGCGATTTTGGCGATACCACGTTGTTGGCGGCGTTGCAAAATCAATCGGCGCATGAATCGGCGAACGGCTTGTATCTGGCGGCAATTCAGACGTTGGTGGGGATTCAGCGTGTCGTGCCGGGCGACGCGGTGCCGCCGTATGATCGGGAGCGTTTGCTGCGCGAACTGCAATTGTTCGAAGACTGGTATTTGGTGCGTCACCTCGGGGTAACTGTGAGCGCTGCGGAGCGGGCGGCGCTGGATGTGCTGTTTGCCCGATTGCTCGACAACATTGCCGCGCAACCGGTGGTGCTGGTGCACCGCGATTACCACAGCCGCAACCTGATGGTGACGGAACGGGGCTTGGGTGTGCTGGATTTTCAGGACGCAGTGGCAGGCGCCATCACGTACGATCTGGTGTCGTTGTTGCGCGACGCTTATGTGGCGTGGGACGAGGCGCAGGTGATCGATTGGGCGGTACGCTATTGGGAACAGGCGCGCCGCGCCGGACTGCCGGTACAGACGGATTTCGGCGCGTTTTATCGCGATTTTGAATGGATGGGGCTGCAACGCCATTTGAAAGTTTTGGGCATTTTCGCCCGATTGAATGTGCGCGACGGCAAACCGGCGTATCTGAACGACATTCCGCGCGTGTTGGCTTATGTACGGGCTGCTGCCGTGCGTTATCGCGAATGTTTCCCCTTGCTGGCGCTGCTGGATCGGGTCAGTGAAACGCCTGTGCTTCAACAATATACGTTTTGAATGAGTGATGTCGATGCTTGTGCTCGTGTCATTGTCTGCGTCATTGTCTGCGTCATTGTTTTGCTGTTTTCGCAATGTTGCAAAAATACTACACTGCACTTGTTGTGAATCGCACAGCGGCGCACAATGCGCTCACTTCCATGGAGGAAGTTTGTTGGGTGTGGATGGGGTACGGATGTTGTGCCGCATTCCCGCAACAGCGAAACCACGCAACCGATGGTTGCGTGTCATGAAGACTTGAATGGAGAAATACTCTCATGAACAAAAAACTGATCGCGCTGGCAGTTGCCAGCCTGGTTTCTGTACCAGCATTTGCCGCAGGCAGCGAAGTACAGTTCTACGGCATGTTGGATGCCGGTGTGGACAGCGCCACCAACGTAGCAGGTACCAATGCAGCGGGTGCCGCAAGCAACAGCACCAACAACGTGGGTCGTGTGTCGGATTATGGTTCTTACTTCGGTTTGAAGGGTTCGGAAGATCTGAGCAACGGTCTGTCCGGAATCTGGCAAATCGAGCAAGGCATTTCTGTGAACGGCGGCAACACCAATTCCAGCTCTGGCGCTGTCGTTGGTAGTGGTGCGGGTAAAGGAACCAATGTTTTTGGTGCCAACCCTTATAACAACCAGCGCAACACGTTTGTTGGCTTGTCCAGCGCTGCTGCCGGTACCGTGCTGGTCGGCGTCCACGACACCCCGTACAAAATGGCTACCGCGCAGATGGACCCGTTTGCTGACACCATGGGCGATTACAACGGCCTGGTTGGTTCGTTTGGCGGCGCAGGTTCTGCCGGCAACGGTTTGTTGGGTGGCGCGGGTGCAAGCGGTTACTTTGATCTGCGTCCTTCCCAAGTGCTGGCATATGTTTCGCCCAACATGGGTGGCTTGACTGTGGTCGGTGCTTATGTGTTCGGCAATGCATTGAATGCCGGGCAGCCGCTCACAGGATATAATCCTGTCGGAACCCAAACACTTTCCAATGTGAATGGCGATGTTTATTCCGTTGCTGCGATGTACACTGCCGGCCCGTTGTACCTGACCGCATCGTACGAACAGCATGATTTCGGTAGCGCAGGCAGCTTGGCGGTAAATGGTATCGGTGGTGCCGCCAATTTGACCTTGAATGGCGCATCCAACAGCGCGTACAAACTGGGCGCGGCGTACAGCATCATGGACACCACGCTGTCGGTTTTGTATGAAAACTCTACCGACAACTTTGGCACCAATGGTGGTAACTTGTTGGGTCACGATACCTGGTACGTGTCCGCCAAGCACACCATGGGCGCGTGGGACATCGCGCTGGCTTACGCCAATGCAGGTAGCGACAACACCAATGGTAGCTTGGTGGGGTTGAATAACGCGTCAACCGGCGCACAGCAATGGACCATCGGTGGCGATTACAACTTCAGCAAGAACACGCAAATCTATGCGCTGTACACTGAAATCTCCAACGATGCGGGTTCGATGTACAACTTTGCCGATACCACCAATCCAGTGGTTTTTGGTAGCGCTATCGGCGGTGCGAACATCTCCGCCGTATCGCTGGGCATCAAGCACACCTTCTGATCGCCTGCTGGCTCACGCCAGTTGTTGGTCAGGATGTAACAAAACAGGCAGCGCAAGCTGCCTGTTTTGCTGTGAGAGAACGTTGCTGTCACGCACCCATGCTGATTTTGTTTTATGCAAAGGGATTAATCACGCATCAACCTTGCTGTATACCTTGCATGTCTTTACACTGCATAAAATCCTGAAGGAAATGGTATGCCAACAATCAGTATGTTTTACGGAATCATTATCTATCTGTATTTTTTATTTCGTATCGAGCCGTTACAATAGGGGTACCAGCTTGATTTGGTGCAACAGGGTCATGAGCCCGAAGACTGGAAACCCATGCCAACGATAGGGCAGGGTGTGCTGGAAATACGGATTCGCGATACAAGCGGTGCATACCGGGTCATTTATGTTGCAAAATTCTCTAATGCGATTTATGTGCTGCATTGTTTCCAGAAGAAGGCACAGAAAACCAGCAGGCTGGATTTGGATTTGGCGGAGAGTCGCTATCGAGAATTATTGAAGGAATCTGGCAAATGAACAAAGAACACTTTGAAAGTGTCTGGGATGCCATTGAGGACACCCCGGAAGAAGCCGAAAACCTGAAACTGCGATCAGGTTTGATGATGGCTCTGAAAACGCACATCACCAACCGAGGCTTGAGTCAGTCACAAGCAGCCAAACTGTTCGGGGTAACGCAACCACGCATATCCGACCTCATGCGCGGCAAAATCAACCTGTTTGGCTTGGATGCATTGGTCAATATGGCTGCTACAGCCGGGTTGCATGTTGAAATGCGCATTCTTGCAGCGGCGTGAAGTGGGTGCCACATAACTACGTAAAATAGTGTGGCGTCCCTTTTTTCTTCAAAGTGACTCAAGTATTCGACCTCTGGCTCAATTAACTGCAAATAGGTGGGAATGATTTTTTCGCTTTACCACTGACCTCGACGACCCGTAGGATTACGCTGAATCAGTGTTTTTGATTCGAAGTGCCGCAGACTGGAATTCACTTGCAAGCGTAACATCATGGCCGCTTTTGAACGCCATGTCTTGTTTCTAAATCTGGGGCTGAATAATCATACATGTGATCTGCTCGGCAAGCTCAGTCGCGGGAGGCCAATCCAACGTCGGCTTGTTAATACGCAGCGAGATTATTCCATGTAGACCGGACCACAGCAAAAGAGACAAGCGCTCTGGATCGTCCGAAATACGCCCCGATTGGGCAGGAATTTCACGAATAAGCTCGACAGAACGCGACAGGAGCGGAAGACCGAAACTGGCGATACGGGGATCGTTAAGCCGGGGTACAACTCGACCTTCAAATAAAACCTTATAGTGGCCGGGATTTTCAAGGCCGAAGCGCACACTCGCCAGGGATCTGGCTAACAAGCGCTCCCAAGCCCCGCCACCGGCTTTGGCAGCCTCCCTCTCGGCTACCGCTCTGATCTCCACCTGTTCGGCGAACAATTTTTCCAGCACAGCTAAAAGCAATGCATTGCGTTCCGCGAAATGGATATAGACCGAGGGCGCCGCAATGTTAGCCATCTTCGCGACGGATCGCAGGGAAAATGGATCTTCCGGACCCAATGCCGACAACACGTCAACCGCAGCATTGATGATCTCGCCGCGCAGTTTCTCGCCTTCACCCCGTGCGTTGCGAGATCGAGGTACTGCCGTTTGGCGGATATTGTCAGCCTTTTTTTCCAAGATAGCTCCCGTTTCAGTATTTTAAGTAGTGTAGCCCAAGAGTTGACGGTCATAAACTAACATATGTAAACTTACATATGTTATTTAATTATTGGAGAACCCATGTCTACCTCACTTAAACTTGGCGGTACTTTCACACCAGACGGTACCACCCTCAATCTCAACCGGATTGGATATGGTGCTATCCATCTTGCAGGTCCGATGGCGTGGGGGCCGCCGAAGGATCGCGGGACGGCAGTGGCAGTAGTGCGCGAAGCTGTCCATTTGGGGATCAACCATATCGATACAGCAGATTTTTACGGCCCACAAATCGCCAACCAGATTATCCGAGAAGCTCTTCACCCTTATCCACCTGGCTTGACGATCATTACCAAGGTAGGTCTTCGCCGCGGCTCGGACAAATCTTGGCTCGTGGCGCTGTCCAAACAAGAACTAATCGATGCCGTGCATGATAATCTGCGGCACTTGGGTCTTAATGCCTTGGACGTGGTCAATCTTCGAGTCGGGGGGCAATTTGGGCCGAACGACGATTCTATAGCCGAGCCACTTTCGGTACTCGCAGAGCTTCAGACGCAGGGGCTGATTCAGCATATCGGCCTTAGCAACATCTCGGTCGACCAGTTCGCAGAAGGCGAAAAAATTGCTAAAATCGTGTGTGTACAGAACCATTACAATCTCGCGCATCGTAAGGATGACGTTCTGATCGACGAGCTGGCAGGTAAGGGCACCGCTTTCGTGCCATTTTTTCCGCTGGGCGGGTTCCGACCATTACAGTCTCCTATTCTGGATGAGGCCGCTGCGACGCTTAACGCCACAACGCGGCAAGTCGCTCTGGCGTGGCTCCTCCAGCGCGCGCAACATCTTGATTATTGCGGGCACGACCTCGGTCGGCCATTTGTGCGAAAACCTTATGGCCGCGACTTTGCGACTACCGGATAGTATGGTAGATCGTCTGGGTCAGATAGTCCCGCCCGTGGCGTAGGAAACGCAGAGCCTGGAAATCACGGAACACTCCTCTTATGGTTTGATGATACGGAGTGAAAAACAGAATTCGGTATGGGTTCGATTAAGCTATCTTGCACGGGATGCAATAAGTAAGTCGCCAGCGTTTAGCGTTTAATATGATTCTTGTTAATCAAAACAGACTTGATCGCATTGATTTTCGGAAAAATATGTTTTCTGGAACAGAATAAAAGCCAAAAACCTCATGAAGCTTTTGAATTTATTGGCTCCCCGACCTGGATTCGAACCAGGGACCTGCGGATTAACAGCCCAATAGATGTTTCCAGCATTCATACGGATTGCGGTCTTATTTCCAGTCCGCAAAAGTCCTGTTTTTATACCAATGAAAGTCAGTGTTTATGCGGGATGTTTATTTTTTGCGGACTGAATAAAAGTTTTCCTTCGTTTGAAGGATCGTGATACTATTACGGAACCGTATCCGTAGCCGAGACGATTATGAAAACTGAACGCATTGAATTCATGGCTCCGCCAGGACTCAAATCCAAGTTGCAAGAGGAAGCCAGCAAATCCAAAATCAGCGTAGGCGAGCTGATTCGTCAGCGGTTTGAGCCAAGCGACGAAGAAAAAGATCTGATCAAATTAACCGCTCAACTCAGGAAGGCCACAGCTGAGGCCAGTGAAGAATTGGCTTGCGCGATTGCTGAAATTGATACTGTGGTGAACGCATTGCAAGAGCGGCGCAAGGATGCGGAGCGACGGGTCGCATGAGCGCCATTTCTGATGCGCTTGACGCCATTCGCGAAGCGGTAAAATTGGTCGATGAGGTGAAACGATCTGTCAGACAGCTCGCTGATCTGGCCATAGAGGTACGTGATATCGATCGACGCGTTGCACGGCTCGAAGGCAAATGGGAAGCCGCAATGGATTTTAATCGGATCAGTGTAGCGCGTTTGGCTTCACGTCCTGTGACGGATCAAGATCCTAAATTGTGATTTTGAAAAGCAAAGGGTCAGGTCTAGCCTTGTAGCCTGTGCCGCGGATACCGGGATCATGTCATGATCGCCTTGGCTGATCCGCTGTCATTCACCCGGTTTTTTTAAATAAAAAATCAACTCAATCCCCGTCATGACGGCGGCGCTCTGGGGTTTGCTTCTGTTTTTGGCTGCCAAACCGGGGTATGTTGTTCAGCCGGAATTCTCCTCGCCGGTCACAAAGCCAATCGGCCGTTTCTTGCTTTCCGGTGGCCGCATCAGTTCGCGCATGGCGTTGATAAGGTCGGCGATGGCGTGATCGTGGGCATCGACCTTGTGTTCCAGTTCATTGAGTTTCGCGGTCAGTTCCTGGCTTGTGGCCAGTATTTCCCTGAGCCGCACGAAGGCGCGTACTACATACACGGAAACTTCTACGGCTCGTGGTGTATTCAACACGGTTGCTGCCATCAGCGCACCATGTTCGGTGAATGCGAAAGGCGGTAACTTTGCAAACTTCAACTTGTTGAGGTGGTCGCAATTTGCGACCACCTCGTTTTTCTCAGCTTGGCTCAACTGGAACATGAAATCTTCCGGAAACCGACTGATGTTGCGTTTGACTTGCTCATTGAGGCGCTTGGTGACGACGCCATACAATTCGGCCAGGTCGGCATCGATGATGATCTTCTGACCACGTATCAGCAAAATGGCTTGCGCGATATGTTCGACAGGGACGGGGGTGCTCTGGTTGTCTGTGGCCATGTTCAGTCTACATTGCGGTATTGTGGGTATCCGGCGTATTCCCTTCTATGCCGATTGGCGTAGTGGTTTTCGATGGAGAAAATCAGAAATGGAAACAATCGGCATCATGCCGTATTCGGGACGATTTCCTTGCCGAACGGAAAAAATGACAGGCTGGCCAGTTTGAGATGCTGTAGCGCAAAGGGGATACCGATGATGGTGATGGCGCATAGTAGAGCAGACATCAGGTGACCCAGCGCCAACCACCAACCGGCCAGAAGTGCCCAGATCAGATTGCCCAGTGCGATTCCTGTGGCGGTAACGGGACCGGATTGTCGCTCGACGATTTTCCGTCCGAACGGCCAGAAGGTGAATGCGCCGATGCGAAACGCGGCAATTGCCCATGGAATGCCGATGATGGTGATGGCTGCCAGCGCGGCGGCAAACCACCAGGCCAAGCCCATGAAAAAGCCACCAAAAATGAACCAGATCAAATTACCGATAAGCGTCATGGCATTCCTTTGTGTATTGATATTAATTATTCAATCAACTTCAATCAAACTTCTGCATGGTGACATGATGGTCGGTTTTGTTTTGCCAGCAGTTTATCGCATTGTGTGTGCTTGTCAATTGAAACGAATTGGAGTGATGCCGTTCTGCTGCCGGCAATGGCGCTTCTTGCGACAACAGGCGGTTGGCCGCGCTGAAAATGGCCATGATGGCGGCTGTGGTGCTGTTGACGTCGATACCGGCGCCGTGTTCGGCCGGACTGCCAGCGATACTCGCTTCAATATAGGCGCAGGCCTCGGCTTGTGCGTCTGAGCCAAGGGATTGTTCTGTAAAGTAATTGATTTGAAAATCAGGTAACAGATGCTGTAGTGCATCTGTGACGGCGGCAAGGGGGCCATTGCCGCGTCCAGTCAATGCATGGTTTTTGCCTAAGTAGGCCGCAGTCAGGCATACATGCTGAACGGCACCATCGTTGTGTAGTTGATGGGTCACATAGCGGCAGGGCGTTTCATGGCGTCGATAGTGCTGCGTAAACAGTTGCCATAATTCCTGCGCATCGACTTCCCTGCCATGATGATCGAGATGCCGCTGTACGGTGGCGGCAAAGGCAATCTGTAACCTGCGCGGCAGTATCAAACCGTATTCGCGCTCCAGCAACCAGGCCATGCCGCCTTTGCCGGATTGGCTGTTGACGCGAATCACTGCGTCATAATTGCTGCCGATATCTGCCGGATCGATTGGCAGGTAGGGCATTTGCCAGCGTTCATTTGCGCTGCGGGCAGCGAAGCCTTTTTTGATGGCATCTTGGTGCGAACCGGAAAAAGCGGTAAAGACCAGGTCGCCCGCATAGGGGTGACGTGGATGGACAGGCAAGCTGGTTATTTCTTCCGCCAGACGCCGTATGGCGGGGAGGTCAGAAAAATCCAGGCCGGGTGCGATTCCCTGCGTGTAAAGATTGAGTGCGAGCGTCACCAGATCGACGTTGCCGGTGCGTTCACCATTGCCGAACAGGCAACCTTCCACGCGTTCTGCGCCGGCCAGTTGCGCCATTTCAGCGGCTGCAACGGCGCTACCCCTGTCGTTATGTGGATGTACGCTCAGGATGACGCTGTTGCGCTGCGCCAGATGGCGGTGCATCCATTCAATCTGGTCGGCATAGACATTGGGCATGCTGCATTCCACCGTGGCGGGTAAATTCAGAATGACTTTGTTGTCAGGTGTTGCTCCCCATGCGGCCGTGACCGCGTTGCAGACGGACAAGGCAAATTCGGGTTCCGTGGCAGTAAAGGTTTCCGGGCTGTATTCCAGTACCCATTCCGTTTCAGGCTGGTTCTTGGTCAATTGGCGGATGTGATGCACGGCATCGACTGCCAGCGCCATCACTTGCTCAGGCGTCATGCCGAATACTTGCTCGCGAAATATTTTTGAGGTGGCATTGTAGACGTGGACGATTGCCCGGCGTGCGCCCCGCAATGACTGGATGGTGCGCTGGATGAGCGCTTCGCGTGCCGGGGTCAATACCGCGATGGTGACGTCGGGCGGGATATGCCCGCCTTCGATGAGTTCGCGGACGAAATCGTATTCGATTTGTGAGGCGGAAGGAAAAGCCACTTCGATTTCCTTGAAGCCGATGGCGCATAGCTGTTTGAACAGGCGGATTTTTTGCTCGCCATTCATCGGTTCGTGCAATGCCTGATTGCCATCACGCAAATCGGTGCTCAACCATATCGGGGCTGCCGTCAGTTCATGACCCGGCCATTGTCGCCCGGTCAGATTGACGTGTGGGGTGGGCATGTATTTGTGTGCAGGGTTCTTTAACATGAGGGGGACTCCTGAAGGTGAAGTCATCATATTACGGATTTTTTGTCGGCAAGTGCTTGCGTATTGATGCACAAATTAGAAATATATCGCAATTTTATTGCGCTAATAATCAAATAAAGCAATAATATGTCGATATTTGGCTTTTTCATATTTGCGATGGAAATTGATCGTTACGATCGGAACCTGCTGCAGTTATTGCAAAAGGATGGCCGTATGAGTAATCAGGAACTGGCCGAGCATATTGGGCTGTCGCCGTCACCGTGCCTGCG
>JAJYGL010000110.1 GCA_021790625.1 Pseudomonadota bacterium
GCTTCCGGATTTTTGGCAGATCAGGCGCTGGAAGGTGCTGGTAGCGGAGAAATTTCGGTCTTGGTTAAAAAGAACCGCCAATTTCGTCTGCCGTCAGACGATACAGCGCCCGTCATCATGGTCGGGCCTGGTACGGGGATTGCCCCGTTTCGAGCGTTTTTACAGGAACGGAAGGCAAGGCGAGCCAGCGGAAAAAACTGGCTGATTTTTGGTGAACAGCACGAAAATTGCGATTTTTATTACCGTGAAGAATGGGAAGCGTTACTGGAAAATGGCATTTTGAGCCGATTGGACACCGCTTTTTCGCGCGATCAATCCGAAAAAATTTATGTCCAGCAACGCTTGCTCGAACAGGCTGAGTTGTTGTGGCGTTGGCTGCAACAGGGCGCTTTCTTTTATGTGTGCGGTGACGCCGAACACATGGCCAAGGATGTGGATGCAGCGCTCAAACAAGTTGTGCAACAGCAAGGGAGCATGTCGCCCGACGCGGCAGCGAATTATGTTCGTGCCTTGGTACAGGAAAAGCGTTATTGCCGGGATGTGTATTGATTTTTATCTTATCGGTCGGGATAGCTCTGTCGAGTAGGGGTTCCCGAAATGGCAAGCATGACGCAGCTTAATGTAGATGGGAGGGACACCTCCCTCCCATCTACATTAATGGCATACCTTGGCCCACATGGAGAAAAACAGACGGGTAGTCCATGATTGTCTCCAGCGCAGGGTTGGCAAAAATGACGAAAATCAGCCGGTCATTGGCAACCGGTCAGCGACGTGATCCGAGCTAGATGCTCAGATATAGCATGCCGCTTTCATTGTCGACGGTATATCGGTTGACGCATCCTTCATCGGGCGCTGCGGCGTCACCGCTGTCCAGATTGATCACCCATCCGTGCAGGGGGCAGGTGACTTGCGTGCCATGCACGATACCTTGTGCCAATGGGCCCCCTTTATGGGGGCATTGGTTGTTTAACGCAAATATCTGATCATCCAATGTGCGGAAAATGGCGATTTCTCCCGTTGGCGTTTGCACGATGCGCGCGCCTTGACGAGGAATATCGTTCAGGTGGCCCAGAGCAATGCGTGTGGCAGTCATGGTAATTATCCTTCGATGGTAGCTAATGGTTTGTATTCAAATGCTTCTTTGCCGTTTGCATGTTCTTGCCACGGGTCGGTTTGTGCGTTGGCCTGCGATTGCAGGAAGCGCGTGAACAAAGCACTGCGATTGTTGGGGTCGTCCACGATGTGTTGCTTGACGTGGGACAGGCCAACGCGTTCGATCCACGGTGCCGAGCGCTCCAGATAATGTGCCTCTTCACGGTACATTTGCATGAAGGCGCCACAATATTCGATGACTTCTTCTTCTGTGCCGACCTTGCACAGAAAATCAGTGACACGTACTTTGATACCGCCATTGCCGCCGACGTGAATTTCGTAACCGGAATCTACACAGACGATACCAAAATCTTTAATGGTGGATTCGGCACAGTTGCGCGGGCAACCGGAGACTGCAAGTTTGAATTTATGCGGTGTCCATGAACCCCAGGTCATTTTTTCCAGCCGTATGCCAAGCGCAGTGGAATCCTGCGTGCCAAAGCGGCACCATTCTGATCCAACGCAGGTTTTGACTGTGCGTAATGCTTTGCCATAAGCATGTCCGGAAACAAAACCGGCATCGGCCAGATCGTGCCACATGGCGGGCAAATCGGCTTTGGCGACGCCTAGCAGGTCAATACGTTGCCCGCCGGTGATCTTGATTGTGGGAACGGCGTATTTGTCGGCGACATCTGCGATGCTGCGTAACTCTTTTGCCGAGGTGACGCCACCCCAGATACGTGGTACCACCGAATAGGTGCCATCTTTCTGTATATTGGCGTGCACACGTTCGTTGATGAAACGGGAGCGACTGTCGTCCTGATAACTGTCCGGCCATGCCGCCAGCAGATAGTAATTCAGCGCGGGGCGGCACTTGGCGCAACCGTCCGTGGTCTTCCATTCCAGCGTTTGCATCAGCTGTGGGATGCTTTGCAATGACAGTTGTGTGATGGCGCTACGCACTTCATCGTGGCTGAGTTCGGTGCAGGGGCACAAAGGTTTTTTGCTGGGTTGCGTGGAATAATCGCCGCCGACCGTGTTGGCAAGAATGGCTTCAACCAGACCGGTGCATGAACCGCAAGAGCTGGATGCTTTGGTATGGGCCCGCACTTCTTCCAGTGTAAACAGTTTCTTTTCCAGAATGGTTTTGATGATGTGGCCTTTTTTGATGCCATTGCAACCACAGATTTCAGCCGAATCTGGCAGATTCAGGATGCTGGCCGCGCCGGAGCGTCCGGCATCGCCCAAGTGTGCCTGACCAAACAACAAATGTTCTCGCATGTCGCTGATGTCAGTGCCATCGCGCAATAGTTGAAAATACCACGAGCCATCCATGGTATCGCCATATAAAATGGCGCCACGCAGTTTGTTATTACGCAAAACCAGTTTTTTGTAGACCCCTCGGGTGGCGTCTTGCAGCAACAATTCTTCGTCGTCATCTGTTGCATGAAAGTCGCCGGCCGAGAACAGATCGATGCCGGTTACCTTCAGTTTTGTTGAGGTCTGTGAACCCTCATAGCGCATGCGGCCATATTGCGCGAGATGGTTGGCGGCAACTTTTGCCTGTTCAAATAATGGCGCGACCAGACCATACGTTTGATGACGGTGTTGTACGCATTCGCCGACAGCGTAAATACGGGGGTCGAAGGTTTGCAGGGTGTCATTGACGACAATGCCACGTTCGCAATAGATGCCAGCGGATTTTGCCAGGCCAATGTTGGGGCGTATGCCCGCCGCCATGACCACCAGATTGGCAGCTATTTCCGTGCCATTTTTGAACCGCAGACCGGTGACATGGCCCGTGCCGAGAATGGCCTCTGTCTGGTGGGCCATCAGAAAAGTCAGTCCGCGTTTGATGAGTGCTTTTCTAAGCATGTCGCCGCCAGTTTTATCGAGCTGGCGTTCCATCAAGCAGTCTGACAGATGAACCACAGTTACTTGCATGCCACGCAGGGATAGTCCATAAGCGGCTTCAAGCCCCAGCAGGCCGCCGCCGATGACGACCGCGTGGCCTCCTGTCTGTGCGGCGGCAAGCATGGTTTGAACGTCAGCAATGCTGCGGTAACCAATGACGCCGGGCAGGTCGATGCCGGGAATGGGGGGCATGAAAGGATTTGAGCCCGTCGCAATCAGTAGGCGGTCGTAAGGCGTTTGCATTCCGTCGTCGGTGCTGATGAAACGCTTGATGCGGTCGATATGGGTGACAGCGTGTCCTGCATGCAGCGTGATATTGTGTTGCCGATACCAGTCAAAAGAATTGAGTATGGTATCGTCAAACGGCATTTCGGCAGACAAAACCGGTGACAGCAGAATACGGTTGTAATTTGGCTGGGGTTCACTGCCGAAAACTGTGATGTCGTAGGTGTCGGGTGACATGTTGAGCAATTCTTCGACGGTACGGATGCCTGCCATTCCGTTACCAATAACAACAAGACGCATGGTCATGATAGGGTTCTCCTGTTTTAGATGACGGTGGTTTCTCGCGCACGAATGGAAAAATGGTTGCTATAAGCGGACGCCGATGCCGAGTCAAATTTGATACCATCAAACAGCGTGATGCTGGACACAGGCTCTGGTATGCTGACACCAAGGTAACGTGCCACTTCACAATATAGCGGTACTTGATTGATTTCTTTTGATATCGCAAGGTAATCCGGCTCTTGCTCCAATAGACCCCAACGGTAAAACTGGGTTAGAAACCAGATGCCATGGGCATAATGCGGATAATTCACTTGTCCATCGTCAAAAAACTTCAGGGGATATTTATCCTGCCAGATTTTCCCCAGGCCGTTTTCATATCGTCCAGTCATGCGTTGGGCCACTAACTGAGGGGGGGCATCGATATTTGCTTTTTCGGTAATGAGCTCAGCAAAATCTTCTTTATGGCGATATGTGTCGGCGTAACGTGAGGCTTCCAGTAATGCGCTGATGAGTGCACGTGCCGTTTTTGGGTAACGTTCGATAAAACTGTGTCGCGTGGCGAGCACTTTTTCCGGGTGGTCATTCCAGATGGCTTGCGACGTCATGGCGGTGAAACCTGCGCCTTCGTGAATGGCGCGCGCATTCCACGGTTCACCGCCGCAGAAACCATCCAGATCGCCGCAACGCATGATGCTCCCCATATGCTGAGGGGGGACGGCAACAGTTTGCACATCGGTCAGTGGATTGATGCCGTTAGCAGCCAGCCAGTAATATAACCACATGGCATGTGTGCCGGTTGGGTAAGTGTGGGCGAACGTTAATTGGCGCTGGTTTTTGTCAGCCTGTCTTTTGAGGGTGGCACCGTTTACCACACCTTGATCGCGCAACTGATTGGACAAGGTGATGGCTTGCCCGTTGTGGTTAAGACCCATCAGGATGGCCATGGGATTTTTTTGCAGGTTACCCAAACCAAGATGCGTGCCATAGATCATGCTGTATAAACTGTGTGCGGCATCGAGTTCGCCCAGCACCAGTTTGTCGC
>JAJYGL010000187.1 GCA_021790625.1 Pseudomonadota bacterium
CACCGAGCATGTCACCGTGTGCGCCGGTGTAACGATCCCAGCCTTGCGATATCCCCAATTCAACCGCAAGCCGCGCACCGACCTCCGGGGGCAGCACCGCATCGCGCTCGGATTGCGGCAAGGCAGCGTGGCTGGTGGTGGCGAACAGCCACAGCCAGACCAACAGAATGTCCGCCGGATTGATCGGGCTGGCGACGCAACTGCGCTGGATACAGGTCATGGGCTCTCTCCTTTAATCCAATCCGGCACAGCATGGCCTGCTGGAAACATTCTTGATATTATATGCTTGACAATCGGTTGGGTGTGCGCCTTCCAGCATGAAATCGGTACGTATCAATCGTGTGGCATCTGCTGAGGTACTAAAGGATTCGCTCTAATCCATCATTTTCTTGTCTTGTATAAGCCCATGCCGCCATTCCTGTCCAAACCTGTCCTGCAACAAAAAGGGTCGGGCTATCTCAGCCCGACCCTTTGGGAAGCGCTGATTAACTCCTCCACGAGGAGCAAAGCAGACCAAATCGCGATGATCGCGAGTCGAACGACGAAGGTCGCAGCCGGGACGACGATGCCAAGGAGGTCGGCGAAGCGAGCGCGCGATTTGGTTGCAACCGCCACGTTGGAAACGTGCAAAACATGCACGGCGGGACGGGGCTTGGCGAGTGAACCGCCGCGTTGCGCCGCTTGTCAAGGCTATTTCTTGGGTACTGACCCAAAGGAGAATAACCCTTGACTGCGCGTCGCGCCTTGCATTTCATCCCGCCAAGCCACCGTCGCGACCGTGTCGGAATTAATCAGCGCTTCCTTTGGTCAGTGCAATGGAAGAAAAGCGCATCTCGACGCAAACAATCGGCATTTTCAACTCAACGCACTTTCCGCCACAACAGGCAGATTACATTTTGATGGTTTCATCCACCTTCATCACACGCATCTGAGCCGGGCTGTGCAGTTTTTTCAGGGCCTTGCCAAAAGCTTCAGGCGTGCCAGTCAACACCGGGAATGTGCCATAATGCATCGGAATCACGATCTTGGGCTGTACCATCTGCACGGCAAGGGCGGCGCGATCAGGTCCCATGGTGAAATGGTCACCGATGCAGGCCAGCATGACATCCACCTTGTGGAATTTCGGAACCAGCTTCATGTCGCCAAATGCATCCGTATCGCCGGTATCATAAATAGTGGGACCATTCTTGATCATGATCAGGAATCCACCTGGGTTGCCACCTTCATGTACATTTTTTTGGCCGGCCGGTTCGGTCACCGTCGAACTGTGGATGGCGGGGATGAAAGCGATTTTGACTTCGCCGTCCAGCACGGTTATCACACCACCGAAATTACCCATGGTATCAAAACCAATCTGGTCTTTGGGAAATCCGGCGTATTGCACCATGGCTTGGCCGAGATCGAATGTTGCCACCAGATGTGCCCCGGTTTTCTTTGCAATCGCCACGCTGTCGCCCACGTGATCAAAGTGGCCATGCGTGACCAGGATCAAATCAGCCTTGTCGATGCTGGCCAGATCAGCCTGACCATTCTTGTTGGCCGGGTTGGTAATCCACGGATCAATCAGCAAGACGTGACCCTTGGGGGTAACGATACGAAAGGCCGCGTGGCCATACCAGGTCAGTTCGGTCTGTCCGGCAAAGGCAGCCAGTGGCAACGACAGCAACAATACCAGACAGAAACGACGAAACAGCACGAACAGATTCATTGGATTGATCCTTTCTGGTTGAATAGTGCGCGTATGATAGCGCAAAAACAATCATGTAACGAGGTGTTGCAAAAAACGTCAACGCAACCTGACCAGGACTTCAGCCGAAGCTTGGCTGCAACCGCTCAGCTGACGCTATCAGCCTTCACGCATCATCAAGAAGTACTGGATTTTCATGGTGATTGCACTGCCGGCAATAATGGCGAACAAGGCAATGAACGAACCCAGTGCCAGCGTTGAAACCCCGGTGATGCCCTGACCGATGGTGCATCCCAGAGCCAGTACGCCGCCAAACCCCATCAACACGGCACCCAGAATATGGCTGATGAAATCCTTGCCCGAAGCAAACCATTCGATTCGAAACCGCCGTGACAGGACAGACCAGACCATTGAGCCCGCCACCACCCCCAATACTGCCATCACGCCAAATGTCAGCAGTTCATGTTTGAACCCAGCCGCTACATACCCCATGTTTGCCCCATGGGATTGATGAACGTAAACGATTGCGCACTCAGCATGCGACTGCTGGCGGGTTTACCGGCATCCGAACTGGCATAGAAATCCCACTGCCGGACATAATCCGCCAGTGAATGCGGTTGCCCATCGACGTTAATCGTCAGGTTGCTGGTCACATACCATGCTGCCAGCACCACCAACCCAACGACCAGTCCGCCCATGATGTTGTCAAGGTTGCGACGGAAATCAGCCGAGCGGAACACCCAGCCCAATATGGCCAGACCCAGCACGCCACCAATGATGAGGCGTGCCTTGACGGCACCCGCGCTGCCTGCGACCAGCGACCCCAGATCCTGGTGTCCATTGCTTAGCGTCACAGCAAGCGGACGCAGCCAGGGCATGAACAGTACGCTGAACAGGGTTTTGTCCGAGTTCGGGAGTGGATTGGTCATGTAATAGGCCACGACACCCACAATCAGCACGACAAACAATGATTTGAGGTTGCCGCCACCCAAACGGATCAGCGATTTATTGCCGCAACCCGACGCCAAAGTCATGCCGGCCCCGAACATCAACCCACCCAGCAGATTTTCTGCCCAGATCAGTTATCCGCCACGGTAAGGAGGAAACGAAGCATCCAGACTCAGTTTGCCCAAATATTCCAGCACCACAACACCGATCATGGCCACGGCGATGGCCAGAAACCATGCCCGCAAACGACCGGTATCGCCCATATTCACCCAATCCGATACGGCACCCATGGTGCAGAAATTGGTTTTGTTTGCGACTGCGCCCAGAATGAATGCAATGCCAAACGTGACCCACAACAACACCGATTGGGCCTGTGCAAAACTGTTGAAACTCATGTTTTCTCCTCCGGTAACGTTTGTATGTTCAGACAAGACGTTTTTTAGCAATTAGGTCACCGGCCTTCAGGCCGGTGGATGTTTGGTCAGGGAGGGGTGTGCATCCCCTCCCTGACCGCGCCTTTAAAACCTCGCCGTTCAGGGCGAGGTTCGGCGCTCCTTCCGGCCTGAAGGCCGAGGTTTTAAACCAGCAAGGAAATAGGATAAAAATTCCAAACCACCCGCAAATTATCCTGACAGGCTTTCCGCTTCAATGGGGCGCCACGAAATGTTGTGACCGTTAAGAAACCGCTGATTTACTCCACTTTGCTCCTCGTGGATGAATATATCAGCACTTCCTTGGCGTAACAAACAGGTGTTTATAAAAATATAAAAACGATATTCCTGCTTGTGTTTCGTCTATACTTTTCGTCTATACTGAAGACCTCAATACATTGGAATTTGCAAACCGTCTATCGTCGGATGGCCAATGAGCAATATCTGAAATAAGGTAATGGTAACATCCTTGATCATGGCCGGACTGGAATCAGGACGCGCATGTCTATGAAGTTGTGTCATCCCCCTGTGTCCAATGGAGAGTTAACTTATGCAAGAACATCATGATATCGATACTTTGGGGCGCTTCGGCCCACGATCGCTCTGGATCGGCGTCTTGCTGATCATTGCAGGTATCTGCGGCGTTGCCTTGCCCGTAGTGATGTCCGCCGTTACAGTCGCTTTCGTGGCTGGTCTCATGCTGATAGCCGGTGCGATATGGGGCTGGCACAGCATGCAGCACGCAACAGACTGGTCTGATTGGCTCAAACCCGTTTTGCTACTCGTCGTCGGCGGATTGATGATCTACCAGCCATGGACCGGCGTTGCCAGCATCGCTTTGTTGATCGTGACCTATCTGGTTCTTGATGCCATCGCCAGTTTTTCCATCGCGCGAGACGGAAATGGGAAACGCAATCACAGTTGGATGATTTTAAACGGGGTTGTCGACATTCTGCTAGTGACGCTTTTTCTATGGGGTTGGCCTGAGTCCTCGTTATGGATGGTGGGAATGTTTATCGGCATCAGTCTGGTCTTCGACGGTTGGGCTCTGGTGATGATCGGTTGGTCACTCAGAGAATCCGGATCGACAGAAAATCGGCTTTGATCCACGGATACGCGAACGCGCGACACCTTGGCGCGACCGAATCCACCAGGAGAGGCAGCCATGATACGGACACCCAGCGCAGCGCATGGTAGCACCATAACCCAAGGAGGCGCTGATTTATTCCTCCATGAGGAGCAAAGATCGCGACGCGCAGGTCGCAGGTCGCAGGTCGTAGCCGGGACTGCGAATCCCGGTGAGTTTTCTGCCAAGGCAGCATTACTTTGGCGACACCATGTCATGCAGCAGTTTGGCTAAACGG
Source organism: Pseudomonadota bacterium (assembly GCA_021790625.1). Lineage (GTDB taxonomy): Bacteria > Pseudomonadota > Gammaproteobacteria > Burkholderiales > Sulfuriferulaceae > Sulfuriferula. Next base: position 4,431 of record JAJYGL010000187.1, read on the forward strand.
TGAATCAACCAAACGATGCGTTGCGCATCATCCACCAAGGCTTGGGCATCAATGCGCAATGCCACTGCCTGATCGGCGGACGCCGTGTCGGAGGGCAAACTGCTTGCCTGATCCAAAGCGG
>JAJYGL010000196.1 GCA_021790625.1 Pseudomonadota bacterium
AGGATTAACCCCCGACATCACATGTCGAATGGTACTATCTTTACCAGCCGCATCCATGGCCTGAAAGACCAACAGAATGGCATATTTCGACGCCGCATAATGCAATTCCTGCAAGGCACTGAGTTCCTCGATCTGTTCGGCCAACATGGACTGATATTCCTGTTTTGATGTATACCATGGCGCGACATCGGTAGGCCAGTCATCCAGATTGACAATCGTATCAGGAAGAACCCTGAACTGCTCTACGTCTATTTTCATCGTCAACCTCCCTCCATTTGCACTTCAAATCCAGCCAGCACATCAAACAATTCTTCATCGATACTGCTCTGCCGCACCCGTTGTCGAGTACGGCGCAAATTTTCCAGCATCTCATCGATATTCTTATCCGCACGCTGCATCGCGATGAGGCGACTGGCATTCTCGCTAGCCAACGATTCGGCACAGGCACGATACAGCGACACAAACAGGTATTCGCGCACGAGCGCTTGCAAGGCCGACATACCGCCCAACAGTTCTGGCGTCCGCTTTCCCGGCCACGGTTCAACAAACAATGTGTTACGCCACATTTCGTCCAGCGGCAATAACCGCAGCACGACAGGCTGAAAACTCTCCTTCGACAAAACGTGTTGGTAAATAACCAGCAACGGCGTACCCGGTCGACTCTGCAACCAGTTGTCCATCAAGGTCAATAATTGGCCCACCAAAGCTGTAATGGCCGATAACGTACCGGGAACAGGCAACACACTGGCCGGTGCAGGCAATATCTCAGCCAACCGGAAAGACAGACGTTCACCAACGACCCAGGAAATCACCTGCGAATGAGTTGCCAGTGTCTGGCTGGCAAACTCGGCCACCGCATCATTGAATTGTCCGACCAAACCCTGATCGGTGCCAAACAACACAACGCCGACCTGCTCACTCACATGGGCAAAAGAAGGCAGTGCCTCGTTTCGCAACGCCACAGCCAAACCATGCCTGACTGTGGCATGATACACGGCCAACGCACCGACAGCCTGTTCATACTGAGCAATATTAGCCGCCGCAATCATTTTCATGGTACGCACCACTGTTTTCAGCTCGCCTGCCGAAACGATGTGGTGCTGCAATTCCGCGAGCGACTCGCTCATGCCGTCAATCCCTCAATTTTGTTTGTAACACCATTTGCGCTACCACAAGCAGTGCCTGCCGATCCTCCGCCGAAAGCGGTTCATCGCCCTGCAAACGCTGAATCAACGCCGCATCCAGCGTACTGACTGCTGCCCGCACCTTTTGCTCGGCCTGCGGCATCTCATCCCGCGAGATCTCGTCAAATGCCTTTCCGGTCAATGCCACCAGCACGATAATCTGCTCAAGCAATGACCAAGGTTGATGCGCGACCTGTTTCAAACAGGCACGAATACGCTCACCATGCACCAGAATCTGCCGGCTGGCATCGTCCAGGCGTGCGCCAAAACGGGCAAAGCTTTCCAGCTCTTCAAATTGCGCATAGGCAAGCTTCAAATCACCGGTCAAGGTATGATACGCTGCATGTTGCGCCTTGCCGCCCACTCTGGACACAGACCTTCCCACATCCACAGCAGGCAATACACCCAACTCAAACAAATCCGGTGACAGGTAAATCTGTCCATCGGTAATGGAAATCAGATTGGTCGGGATATATGCCGACATATCTTGCGCTTCAGTCTCGACAATAGGCAATGCGGTCAATGAACCGCCGCCCTGTTCGGGGCGCAAGCGGGTCGAGCGCTCCAGCAAACGCGAATGGATATAAAAAATATCGCCCGGATACGCTTCCCGACCTGGCGGACGCCGCAATAACAGCGATAGCTCACGATAAGATCTGGCATGACTGATGAGATCATCATACACAATCAGCACATCACGACCATGCGCCATGAACCATTCTGCAATACTGGTGGCGGCATAAGGCGCAATATAGGACAGACCGGGTGCATCGCTCCCACCCGACACCAACACCACCGTCCACGCCAACGCGCCCGTTTCACGCAATGTCTGCACCACCTGCACCACACTGGCGGTTCGCTGACCAATGGCACAATACACACACAACACATTCTGATCGCGCTGATTCAACAAGGCATCGAGCGCCAGCGTGGTTTTACCGGTTTGACGATCGCCCAAAATCAATTCGCGTTGTCCGCGCCCAACCGGAATCATCGCATCAATCACCTTGATACCTGTTTGCAAAGGCACTTCCACTGGTAAGCGCTGCATGATCGGCGGTGCCGGGCGCTCAATCGGCCAACGCTCTCCGGTCTCCGTCGGGCCCAGGCTGTCGAGCGCTTCGCCCAGCGGATTAATAACGCGTCCGATCAATGCCTCACCAACCGGCACATCCATCACGCGACCCGTGCGCTCCACCCGCATTCCTGTTTGCAGACGACTTTCGTCGCCCAGCAGTACAACACCGATACCTGTTTCATCCAGATCAAAAGCAATGCCATACAAACCACCCGGGAACGCCAGTAATTCTTCATACCCAGCGCCCAGCAAACCCTCCACCCAAACAATACCGCTGGCAACACGGGTGATAATGCCAGATTCACGCCATTGCAACGTATTATCGTGCTGCGCCGCCTGTCCCAAGCGGGCAAATGCAGTATCAAAAGCTTGCCCCAAGGTATTCGTGTCAGCCCGATCAACCATCATGTCTGCTCCCGCAAAGCTGCCATATGCGTGGGCAACGCCAAAACACGCGCCTCGAAATCATGCAAATAATCCCGTGTATTCCAGGCCAGCCGATGTGTTCCCACCTGCAATTCGATACCGCACAACAAATCCGGCGTCTGCTCGAAATACACAACTGGCATATCTGGAAACGTTACCTTCAACAAATCCTGCACCTGTTGCTGCTGTGCCGCATCCAGCGCGAATGCCGAACGAAACACCCATGTTTGCGCACCCGCCTGTTGGGTCGACCATGGCTGTTTTTCCGCGGCATTCATTTGGCGCAAACGTCGCCAAAACACGGTCAACATCGCCGATTGCAAATCTTGCTGCGCCAGATCACCGACCAGTTGTTGCGCAATCTGCAACACCTCATGACATGTCTGCCGTTTCAACGTATCCTGCAACCTCTGTAATTCACTGACCAGGCTGGCGTGCTGTATATCCTGCAATTGCTGCGCTGCCTGCTGCGCAGCAGCCAGAATTGCCGCTCGTTCGTTTTCTGCTGCCACGCGCGCCAGTTGTAACAAGGCATCCCGTTCACGTTGCCAGTCTTCCTGTTTCTGTTGCCAGCGTAACTGCTCTGCCTGTGCGTCCAGCGTGGCCTGCCGGGCTGTCGCGATTTCCTGCGCAATACGCGCCTCACGTGCAGCCATGGCACGAAGCACCGGTCGGTATAGATAGCGCCGCAACAACCAGATCAACACCAAAAAATTGACCAGTTGCGCGACAACAGTAAACCAGTCAATCAACATACTGACAACTTATTTACCACCGGCGACAGCCAATGCGTGACCGACGAATGGATTGGCAAACAATAGAATCATCGACACCACAAAAGCATAAATCGCAATGGACTCAATCATTGCCAACCCAACAAACAAAGTACGGGTAATCACGTTCGCCGCCTCCGGTTGCTGCGCCAACGCGGCCAGTGCTGCCGCCACCGCCCGGCCTTCGCCCAAACCGGGCCCGATACTGCCCAATCCTATTGCCAAACCACTGGTCACAATCGATGCCACGGCTATCCAGCTTGCTCCATCCATATACACACTCCTATGCTTTTTCCATTTCACGTTCGCCCGCGACCGCGGCGATATACACCATCGTCAGAATGCTGAAAATATACGCCTGCACCATTCCCGTCAGCAATCCCAACAGCTTCATGACCACCGGAAAAAACAAGGGCGCAATGGTCAGCAAGATACCCAGAATCATGCCGTCACCCATCATATTGCCAAACAACCGCATCGCCAATGCCAGCGTACGGGTCAATTCACTGATGATATTGAACGGTAACATGATTGGCACCGGCTGCAGATACCCGCGCAACCACGCCCCCACTCCGCGCATACGAATGCCGAACAACGGCACGGCAACCAACACACAGATAGCCAACGCTGCTGTCGTGGACAAAGAAGCCGTCGGCGGCTCATAACCCGGCAAAATGGTTGCCAGGCTCGATGCAGCGACGAACAGGAACACTGTACCCACAAACGGCAGGTAGCGCTCGGTGTCGGCTAACCCCACCTCATGCATCTGCTCGTCCATGAATGACACCAGCCATTCCAGCAAACTTTGACCATGCGCGATTATGCTGCCATCCTGTGACAAAGGACGCGCCATGTTATGGGTCAACAGTCGTGACAGCACGGTCAGAACGATCATCAATCCCCACGTCGTCGCGATAGTGAGATTGATTTTCAGGCCATGCCATGCCCAGAGCACCGTCTGATCAGAACTCAGTTGCATGACAGCAAATCTCCCGATGAATCTTGCTACACATCATGCCGCGCATCATCTGACAAGCCGCCAACCATACGCCGCCTGCCCCACCAACTGCTCACCA
>JAJYGL010000039.1 GCA_021790625.1 Pseudomonadota bacterium
TTGGGGTGGGCGTGGGGTGAGGTAACCACTTCCACCTGATCACCATTGCGCAACAAGGTTCGCATCGGCATCAATTCGCCATTCACCTTGACTGCCGTACAATGATTGCCGACATCGGTATGCACCGCGTAGGCAAAATCCACGGCAGTGGCTCCGCGCGGCAAGGACAGTATCTTTCCTTTTGGGGTAAAAACATACACCTCATCGGGAAACAAATCAATTTTGATGTGTTCCAGAAATTCGGCCGAATCCCCACCACCTTCTTGAATTTCGAGCAACGATTGTAGCCACTGATGGGTGCGCTGCTGCACCGCGTTCAAATCCGCATCGCCGGTTTTGTATAGCCAGTGCGAAGCCACGCCAGCTTCGGCCACCTTGTGCATGTCATGGGTACGAATCTGCACTTCGATGGGCGTACCAAACGGGCCGAACAAGGTCGTATGTAAAGATTGGTAGCCATTCGCCTTGGGAATGGCGATGTAATCCTTGAATTTCCCCGGAATCGGCTTGTACAGTCCATGCAAGGTGCCCAACGCCAGATAGCACGATGGCACATCGTCCACCATGACACGAAAACCGTAAATATCAAACACTTCTGAAAAAGCGAGGGATTTTTCCTGCATCTTGCGATAAATACTGTACAGATGTTTCTCGCGCCCGCCTACCACGGCGGCCAGGTGCGCCTCAGCCAATTTATGCGCAATGGCTTCGCTCACTTTTTCCACCACTTCCTTACGGTTACCACGCGCGGTTTTGATGGCTTGTGCCAACACCCGGTAACGGTTGGGGTGCAAATGATGGAAACAGAGGTCGTCCATTTCCTGATACAGGGCATTGAGTCCCAAACGGTTGGCAATCGGCGCGTAGATATCTGCCGTTTCCTGCGCGATACGTCGGCGTTTTTCTGCTGACATCGCGTCCAGCGTACGCATGTTATGCAAACGATCTGCCAGCTTGATCAAAATGACACGAACGTCTCGCGCCATGGCCAACAGCATTTTGCGAAAATTTTCTGCCTGCGCATGCGCCTCGGTCTGAAACTCGATTTTATCGAGCTTCGACACGCCATCCACCAACTCGGCCACTGATTTGCCAAAGCGTTCGGCCAACTCCTGCTTGGTCACTGCCGTGTCTTCTACCACATCATGCAACAGCGCTGCCATGATAGCCTGCGCATCGAGGTGCCAGCGCGCCAGAATGCCGGCCACCGCCAATGGGTGTGAAATATACGCTTCGCCGCTCACGCGAAACTGACCGCTGTGCGCCTCGCAACTGAATTCAAACGCCGCACGCACCTGTTCCAGATCCGCTTGTTTCAGATAAGAAAGTCCTGTTTCGATGTCAAAAGCAGGTCCTTCTCCCGCCAGGGCGAGGGGGGCAGCGGTTCCCATGCCATGCGTCCTAACGATTTAGCGCAGAACTGACAATCAATGCCGTCCCCGCTTCAGAATATCAGCCCCCACCTCACCTGCTGCGATTTCACGCAAGGCAATGACAGCCGGCTTATCACGCCCAGGCTCGACTTTAGGGGTGTGTCCGTTGGCCAGTTGTCGCGCGCGCCAGGTCGCCGCCAAGGTCAATTCAAAACGATTATCAATTTTTTCCATACAGTCTTCTACCGTAATCCGCGCCATGATACATCACCCCTATTTCATCAATCCATCAATCCATTACTACATCATCGAAAACAACGCCATGTATTTTCGTTCCTGTGCTGCCACGCGCAAACGCTCCGCCCGCACAACCGACGCCAAATCAGTCAACGCCACATCAAACGCATCGTTGATGATAACATAATCAAACTCCAGTGCATGGCTGATATCTTCACGCGCGGCCGCCAACCGGCGCGCAACCGTCTCATCATCATCCTGCCCACGATGACGCAAGCGCTGCTCCAGCACTGCCAGCGAAGGTGGCAAAATAAAAATCCCGATAGCGTCAGGAAACAACCGCCGCACCTGCTGCGCGCCCTGCCAGTCAATTTCCAGCAACACGTCTTCATCCTGGGCAATCTGCTGGCGTATCCACGCTTCCGATGTGCCATAGTAATTACCATATACCTGCGCACTTTCCAGAAATTCGCCTGCTTCCAATAAAGCGGTAAAACGCTCTGGCGAGACAAAATGATAATCACGCCCGTCCTCTTCCCCTTTGCGTGGCGTCCGTGTCGTGTAAGACACCGACAGGCGCACCAAGGTATCTCGCGCCAGCAGCGCCCGTACCAGACTGGTTTTACCCGCCCCCGATGGCGCCGTCACAATCAACACATTTCCGGACATTTTCTCACTCCTCGCCATACGGTCGCCAACTCTCATCTGCCCGTATCATAATGCCAGATGACCTTTCGGAGAACCCCCATACCAGCGCTCAGTCATCATCTCGTGTCCGCGCTCATTGGCGGAAACCGCACCGTTGCCCGCAACCGGCTCATTGGTAACAAGCAAAAAATGCTCGGTGGGACGGGGCTTGAGCGAGCACGTCCAAAGCCGGTCAGTCTGTCATGCCCGTTATCAGCGCACCACGTTGCGGATGTCCCGAATCGTGGGTATCCACCAGTCACTTCGTGGAAAACAGGTCCTGTATCAACAAGACTGTCGGGTCACAGGCATGATTCAAACAGGGTAGGTGAAACCCTGCTTCCAATGTTTTCAGCAAGGAAAAATGGCTATATGGTCGTTCTGACACCACGCCATGCACGCCATCACTGGTTTCCACAATCAGCGGTACACGATTGGGTTTGCTACCATCACTGTTTTCATCCCATACTACCACCAGCGCATTATGCCCGGTCTGCCAGGCCGGAGAAGCATGAATCGCCTGCACCAGTTCCCTTACCGTGGCGTCCCCCGCCTCTATCAGGGCAATGCGATTACCGCAAGCTTCGTCACGCTCGCCCGCGCCGTGCATATCATGGCATAAATCCGGCACAATGAATGACAAGGCGGGCGCCCGACCGGCAGACAGGTCGGCATACAAGCCATTGGCGCCATCAAAACCAACGACATTCTGCAAACCATTTGCAGCGGGTTTTCCTTGCTGCACCGTCGCAAAATACACGAAAGGATTATGCTTCGCGGCATACCGTTTATGAATGCCTTCCATGCCATCAGGCAGTCTGTCACGATTTGAATACACGCCATCGCTGAAATTTACGCCATCCACCACGCCAGATGCCGGAATGTTTTGCTGATAGGATTTCCAGCGCTTGCCCGCTGCCACCAACTGGTCGCCCAGGCTCTGCGCCGTATAAGACGCCGCCGGAATCGCCCGACCGAATGGCGCCACCAGCGCAGGCACCATGGCATCGACCCCTACACCCGCGAGCGGAGCAACACCCGCCTCTCCCGTCCTGGCGCCAGACCAATCGGGGTTATCGTCATTCCGTACACCAAAATTCGACCCGCCCACCAGAGACAGGTAATTGGGCAGACTCGGATGCCCGACCGCAAAATAATTGCGTGCCAGATTGGCCTCGTGCGCAAAGCGGTTGATGAATGGTGCGTGAGGATTGCCAATAATATCGTCATCACCATGATTTTCCATCACAATCAGGAAAACGTGCTGCAATGGAATCAGCACCGGTTCCGCCGCAACGACGGCCGAACACAAAAAAAACATGACCAGCAACAACAGGGGTTTTGTCATCATTGAAACCTTTTATTAATAACAGGAAAACGATGCGCAGCGTAACACTATCCGAAAGACATGGCAATATGGTACAGTAGCAAGCTGGTGGTCGGTATTTTTGCCCGCCGATGTTCGTAACATTTCACACAAATATTGGTTCGGGTATTGGTTCGAGAATACACGTCAGCAACAAAAGCAGCGGGTTATTTACCTCTCGCAGAACATACAGCAGGAATTTCACCACACAACGAATGGACACACCAGCGCAACAGACTCCGATAGCCAATAAAGCCGGGCTTTCCCTACCCAGCGGCTACCAACTCATGGATTACCGCATCGTTCGCAAAATCGGCGGTGGCGGCTTCAGTGTGGTTTATCTTGCCTATGACGAACACGAACGCGAAGTCGCCATCAAAGAATACCTTCCTTCCAGTCTGGTACAGCGTGACGATGATTACAAAGTATCGCCACAAACCGAAAGCCAATTACACACCTTTCGCTACGGCATGCGTTTCTTTTTTGAAGAAGGCCGCTCGCTGGCGCGTATCCAGCACCCGAATGTGGTACGAGTAGAAAATTTTTTCCGCGCCAATGATACCGTTTATATGGTCATGCAATACGAACGTGGGAAAACCTTGCAGGAATATATCCGCGCGCACCACGGCGAAGTCAAGGAAGGATTCATTCGGCGCATTTTTGCCGAACTGCTCAATGGACTGCGCGAAGTCCACACCCAGAAATTGCTGCATCTGGACATCAAACCGTCCAACATCTACATCCGCATGGATGGCTCACCGGTACTGATTGACTTCGGTGCGGCACGTCAATCGTTCAGCAAGGAACATCAAAAACTGATGACAATGT
>JAJYGL010000213.1 GCA_021790625.1 Pseudomonadota bacterium
TTGGCGATTGCCGGCTTTTCGGGTATTGTTTGATTATTTTGGTAAGGTATTCGAAATTGAACATGCGGATTGGTCATGGGTTTGATGTGCATGCGCTGGTGGCTGGGCGACCGCTGGTGATAGGAGGTGTTACCATTCCCTGGCCGCAGGGACTGGCGGGTCATTCGGATGCGGATGTGCTGTTGCATGCCATTTGCGATGCGTTGTTGGGTGCGGCGGGACTGGGAGATATCGGTCGCCATTTCCCTGATTCGGACGCGCGTTTTCACAATATCGACAGCCGTTTGTTGTTGCGGGAAGTGCGGGCAAAGATTGCCTCGGCTGGCTGGCAGGTCAACAATGTCGATTGCACCATCATTGCCCAGTCGCCACGCATGTCGCCGCACATTGCCGTCATGCAATCCCATATCGCCAGTGATTTGGGTGTCGTACCGGATATGGTGAACGTGAAAGCAACGACCACAGAAAAATTGGGCTTTACCGGCCGTGGCGAGGGGATTGCTGCCGAAGCAGTCTGTCTGTTGTCGTCCATCGCGCAGGATATGCCACAATGAATCCTGCAGCAACGGAAGGCAGTGGCCTGACCGGTCGCGCAGTGTATATTGATGGCGCACCGTATCGACGCCGTGCCTATGGCGCCAATCATCCGCTGGCCATTCCTCGCGTATCTTTGACGACGGCGTTATTACACGCTTATGGGGCTTTGACACCGACTGAGATTGTGTCGGCCCGCAAGGCAGCGGATGTCGAATTGGCCTGGTTTCACACTTCTGCCTATATTGCTGCGTTCAAACGTGCCGAGGCGGTTGGTCGTGTGACTCAGGCAGTGCGTGAACGGCACCGTTTGGGGACGCTGGAAAATCCTTACTTTGACCAGTTCTTTACCATCCCGGCGACGGCGACGGGGGCTTCGATTCAAGCAGCCGAGCAGGTGCTGGCCGGAAAAATTGCTTTTAATCCTGCTGGCGGCATGCATCATGCCCGCCCGGATTGTGCGCAAGGGTTCTGTTTTTTTAACGATGTGGTGCTGGCCATTCAGCGTTTGCGGCGTGAGAATCTGCGCGTGCTGTATGTCGATCTCGATGCGCATCATGGCGATGGCGTTGAGGCAGCCTTTGCGGGTGACGAGCAGGTTTTCACCCTGTCTTTGCACATGGATACAGCTTATGCGTACCCGTTTGTCGGCGGGCGATTGCAGGATACGGTGGCAGGTTTCACCAGCATGAACATTCCATTGCCAAAAGACACTAACGATGCAGAATACCATTTGTTGTTTGATACGGTATGGGAATCATTGTTGGCGAAATTTTGCCCGGATGCGATTGTCATGCAAACAGGTACGGACGTTATTTTCGCCGACCCGCTGGGAAAATTGCAAATGACGACACAGGGATTTCTGGCGGTGGTAGCGCGTATTGTCGACAGTGCACCACGCCATGCGGACGGAACCCCATGTTTGCTGGCAACTGGCGGGGGTGGTTATCATCCTTTGGTGCTGGCGCGTGCATGGGCGGGTGTCTGGGCGGTAATGTCCGGGCGCGAATTGCCGGCTGCCATGCCAGCAGCAGGAGAAAAATTGTTGCGAGATGTCGGTTGGGATCTTGATGAAGATGCCCCCTATTTTGAGCAACTGTTCGCATCGCGACTGGATGCGGCGGAGCAGCAACCGGTTCGGGACGACGTCGTGCGTCTGGCCGAAGCATTGTTATATCACCCTTATATTGAGATTGCGTCATGAATGCTGAAACCTTGATACCCGGCCATGCCACCATGGCCGCTACCCGACAATACGTGCAGGATATGGCGCAGTATTGCCCCAAAGAACATTTCAGTGATTTTCTGAATGTGCATCTTCAATTGTCTTCGCTGGGCGTCGGTACTTTTCCGGGCGCGCCAACCGATGAGGTGAATGAGGCATATGTCGATATTGTGGCGCGCGCGTTGACGCATGGCATCAATGTCATCGATACGGGCACTCATTATCGTTACGGGAAATCCGCCTTGGCCGTTGGTGTCGGGTTACGCCAGGCGCTGGCGGCAGGCATTACGCGCGAACAGGTGTTTCTGGTTTCCAAAGGCGGGTTCCTGAGCTTTCCGGAAGGAAAACCAGCGGATCTGTCGGCCTGGTTTGCGCAAGAAATCGTCGCCAAAGGCTTGGGAAAAAACGAAGATTTGACGCAGATGCATTGTATCAGTCCGGCTTATATTGCCTGGCAACTGGAAGTTTCCCGTCGCCTGATGGGCGTGGAAACGCTCGATGCTTTTCTGATTGACCAACCGGAAGTGCATATTTCGGCGATTGGTAAAGAAGCGTTGAACAAAAAATTGCTGGCAGTGTTTGAAGTGCTGGAAAATGCCGTCAAGCTCGGACGTCTGCGCTATTATGGCATAACGACATTTCAGGGTTTTCGGGTGGAAACGGACAACCTGCTGTTTCAGTCCCTGACATCGCTGCTCGGACTGGCAGAAAAAGCCGCGCAAAAAGTGGGGCAGAGTGCGCAGGCAAAACATCATTTCAAGCTGGTGCAAATGCCCTTCAATCAGGTCATGCAGGAAGGATTTACCCGCTTTAGCCAGGCAACGGGACAAGATAATGTCGCCTCAACCATTCAGGCCGCACATCAATTGGGCGTTTATCTGATGGCCAGTCACAGCCTGTTCAAAGGCAAATTGGCAACGGTGGCCGTCGACGCCGTGTTGCAATCCATGCCATTGTTGGCGAACGACGCCCAGCGTGCGATGCAGTTCAATCGTTCGACGCCGGGCGTAGGCACTTCACTGGTCGGTATCAGTACTCCTGCGCATCTGGATGACATGCTGGATGTTGCTCGCTTGGCACCGATGGAAAAAACCGTTTACCTCAAAATGTACGAGCGGACGGAATAATGCGTCAGGATTGTTTCAAATTGATTGGCGTGGGTTGCGTGTCATGCCGTGGCGAAATGCGGATTTATGGAAACACCGGGAAATAAAATTGTATTTTTCATGCGTTCGGCGAGAAATTTTTAACTGAAAAACAAAATGTTGTGTGATTGTCTTGTGTGTTTACGTAAAATCGGGCTGGATTGATACGCAAAATCTGATTGGTATGGCAGATTCGTGCGGTAGAATGTGCAGCATGACGAGAACACGTATTCTGGGCGTTGACCCTGGACTTCGTAGCACAGGTTTTGGTGTGATTGACTGGCATGATGGGGCATTGTGTTACGTGGCCAGCGGTTGCATCAAATCCGGTGAGGGGGAGTTGCCGGCACGGTTAAAGCGCATTTTTTCCGGCCTGACGGAAATCATTCATCAATTTCAGCCCGTTCAGGCAGCGGTTGAAAAGGTGTTTGTCAACATCAACCCTCAATCCACGCTGTCGTTGGGGCAGGCGCGAGGAGCGGCTGTTTGCGCGGCAGTGATGTGTGATTTGGCGGTGGCTGAATATACTGCTTTGCAGGTCAAGCAGGCGGTGGTGGGAAGCGGCCATGCCGATAAGATACAGGTGCAGGCCATGGTGATGCGCCTGCTGGAACTGTCTGCGGCACCAGCGGCCGACGCGGCGGATGCGTTGGCCTGCGCGGTGTGTCATGCACACGCGACGCAGGGCGTGGCGGCGAATGTCTGGTTGGGGCGCCGGGTTCGGCACGGACGTATCGTGTGACAAAAGGTTGGTGGTAAAGGGTTTGAATGTTGTGTGGCATGCTGTGTGACAAAGGAAATCCTGTGACAGGAAACGGGCAATGATAGGTAGAATCAGCGGTATTCTGCTGGAAAAAAATCCGCCGCAGATTGTGGTGACGGCAGGCGGCCTGGGGTATGAAATCGACGTGCCGATGAGCACGTTGTATCAATTGCCGGAGTTGGGACAGACGGTGACGCTGTTTACGCATTTGGTGGTACGGGAAGATGCGCATCTGTTGTATGGTTTTGCCTCATTGGATGAACGCGTGGCGTTTCGGCAACTGGTAAAAATTTCCGGCGTGGGTGCAAAATTGGCATTGGCAGTTTTGTCGGGCATGGAAACGGGCGAACTTGCCCAGGTCATTGCCAGGCAGGATGTTGCACGGCTGGTGCGTATTCCAGGTATTGGGCGCAAGACTGCTGAACGTTTGCTGCTGGAATTGCGGGGAAAAATGCAGGACACCACATCGATGGTGGCAAGCCCTGTTGTGCGCAATACGGTGGATGAAGTGACCGAAGCCCTGTTGGCACTGGGTTACAACGAGCGTGAAGCAGGCGCCGCAGTGCGCGGTCTTGTTGCGGGTGTGGCGGTGGAAGACGGCATTCGTGCGGCATTGAAATGGTTGGCGCAGGCCTGATGCAGGCGCGGTATACATCATGATAGAAATTGATCGCATTGTGGCGCCGGGGCAGCAGAGTTCCACTGAAGATCAGGTGGAGCGGGCTTTGCGGCCAAGACAACTCGCTGATTACGTCGGGCAGGAAAAGACGCGTGGCCAGTTGTCGATTTTTATCGAAGCAGCACGCAAGC